>CAZGEP010000010.1:0-8800 GCA_964524955.1 uncultured Planctomycetota bacterium
CTTCGGATCCTGCGTGTTGCCCTTGAACACCTCGATAGACAACGGTTTGCCCTTTCCTCACATAACAGACCGATTACAATTTGCTTTTTATTTTTCTTGCCGTCCCGATTGTAGCCGAACGCTCCCAATTCATTACACCACCCTTCCAGATAGGAGCTGGTTACGTCATACAGATACAGTCCGGGTTTCTTATCCTTGTGCAGCTTTTTAAACAACCGATCTTCAATGACCGCCTGGTGTTCATCCAGCCAATCCAGATTTTCATACAGATGGTCTTCATTAAACGATTCCAGCCCCAATACATCGCAAGCCGCATGGCTGGCTCCAGGGCGAACAGCGCTTAACCGTGATCCCTGATCAATCACCCGGGCAATAACCTGCCACAGGGCCAGTTTACCCTGCCTTGAACTTCCCAGTGCCTGGGAAATCCCGAGATGTTTTGCCACAGAGTGAAGCAGCCATACAGCGCCTGCAGACAGGCCCTGTCTGCATGAGAGCGGATCGGAGCTTTCGAGAAGTTTCTTCAAGTTTCCCTTGTGCTTGAGCGCAAGCCGGATGGCGTCAATTTCTTCTTCAGAACAATGGGAGAGGTTTCCAAGTGTTCGGTGTTTTACCTTGCCGTTTTCACGGTAACTTTCCCGCAAGAGGTAGCGGGTGTATTTTCCTTTGGTGACTGACTTGTCGATATACATAGTGTCTACTATTATATCAACCCTGAAAGCCATGTCAATGCTATAATTATAATAAAAATCAATTATTAGTGGCTACACATTCAGGGCTAAAACACGTTCAATCTGTTGTTTGACAAAAACTTAAATGAAAATAAGTACTGGAACATCCGTCATAAGGTACTCAAGCCCCGAATACCCAAAGACGCGTTCGCGTATACTGCCTTTACGTCATGTGATCTCTGGCCGGGCAAGGGATGAAATTTCGTGTTTGGTCAGGCATCTCTCCGGGAAAGGGTTGGTGTATGGTCGATTTATCGAAACGGAAATCCTGAGAAAAGCAAAGAGAGCTACCAGTTGTGTTTGATGCGCACAATGAAGACCGCGGTACATGAAACCGGTCATATGCTGTCGATGTATCACTGCACGATGTATGAGTGCTGCATGTGCGGAAGCAATCATCGTGAAGAATCGGATCGAAGACCGGTGTATTTATGCCCGGAGTGTGTGGCCAAGGTCTGCTGGGCAACTGGTGCAGATATGCTGCAACGGTACAAAAAACTCGCTGCCTTCTGCACGAAGTATGGTTTTAAAAAGGAAACTGTGTTTTATCAGAAATCGATTCAGGCACTGCAGGCAGAAGAGTAAGGTCCGATCTACATAAATATCCTGGAATGGTAGTCTCGGAATCGACGATATCCTTCTTTTCCCATGTACCGGTTCAGGAAACGATCAGGGGTGGTTGTCAGATCCACCAGTATCAGACCGTCAATGACGCTGGAAAACTGGCGATCCAGGTTGAAACTGATAATGCTTGCGTTCAGCCGAAGGTAATACCTCAGTAGTACGGGAACGCCTTTTCCATCAGTCTCAATTTCTGAAATAAAGAGTGATAAATCATCCACATCCTTGATATGCCGGCAGACCGATTGTGCGATCCAGCGCTGTTTGACTCGACTTCTATACGGTACGCGAGGCATTACATATCTCTGGTGGGAATGGTGCATATTGTTTTTCTTTAGAAACTCAATAATCAGGTTCCTGGAAACGTTTCGATAACTCTGACTGATACTCACAGGGCCGAACAGATAGCGGTATTGTGGATTTCGGGCAATATAGGTTCCGATTCCTTTCCAGAGATAATCCAGACATCCGTGTTTTTTCTGATACTCCGGACAGATAAATGAACGTCCGAGTTCCAGAGAATTGCTCATGCTCTCAATGAATTTCTTTCTGAATCTGAAGAGGGAATTTGTATATAAACCATTTAAACCAAAACGATTCAGAATGGTATTTGTTTGTCCAATTCTGTAGGCGCCGGCGATTTTGCGATTTGTATGATCCCAGATAAAGATATGATTGTAATGAGAGTCAAAATGATCCAGGTCCTTGTCGTTTCCCGTTCCTTCACCCACGGCACGGAATGTGATCTCTCTTAATCGTCCTATTTCTTCAATGATCTTGGGGATTTGAGCAGCGTTTGCAGTATAAACGGACATGTCTTTCTTGGAATATAATTTTTGATCTGCTTTAAGGGTTTCAATCTCGCGATCAAGCAGTAACGGATTTCTCTGGTTGCTTATGGCAATTCGTTTTTTTCGAATAAAAAGACTGTGTGGGAGGCAGTTGGACAGGGAGAATGATCTTCTGTTTGATTCGATTCGATTTTTCAGAAAATACGTCTGGGATCTCAGAAAAGCGGTGAGCTCCGTTGGGGAACCGAACCTGCTGAGGCGTTCCTTGTTCAACGGGGCACCGATAAAGAAGGGGATTTTCTTTGCTTTTTTATTCATCATTTCACGTGGCAGCATGGCTGTACGCAGACGTTCATTGATCATCCCCGCACACTGAAACATCATGCTGTTTCTGCCGGGAAAGTAGACCGGAAGAACTGTGGCTTTACAGCGAAGTATGATTGCGCTGATATGATCGCTCCATTCCGGATCAGATATACCGCCTCTTTTCAGTGTAAAGTGAGAGACAGTGCCGGATGGAAAAACCACCAGGGCATGAGACTGACGCAGCCAGCGCATGGTTGAACGGATTCCGTTGGAACTGGAAAAGACACTTCCGGCGTTCGAAAACGGATTTACCGGGATAACCCAATCCCGGAACGTGGGAATGTTCTGAAGCAGGTAATTGGCCATAATCCGTACATCCGGGCGAACTGAATGGATGAAATGACCCAGAACCACGCCTTCCACACCTCCGAAAGGATGATTAGAAACAACCACAAGCGGTCCGGTCGCTGGAACGCGTGATGTGTCGTCTGGATTGGATTCATAAGCCACATCAAGTATGCTCATGGCCTGGTCAAAAAAGTTATCCTTTGTCATATTGGGAAGTGCGTTCCGGTAATTGGTGTTCAGGGTGTCCAGGCTGAGAAAATGTTCAATGGGGCGTAAAAAGGATGGGGGGAGCTGCTTTCCAAGTACAGTGGAAATATCAATTAGCTTTTCTGACTGACAGGCAGCAGAAGGATTGCTGCTGTAATGTTCAGAGAATACCATATTTCCCTTTAATAAATAAATTTCCAATATTAAAGGAAATAAAATAAATATATAATGAAAATACGGTTAATTTTCAGTAAAGAATATAGCGAGGTGGGGTGTTAGTAAAAAGAGAACTGTCATTTTCTCCCGTGCTTTCCTGCGGCCAACTGGCCGCAGGCTGCTGAAATTTCACTGCCTTTGGATTTGCGTATGGTGGCATTGGCACCGCGTTGATAGAGACGTTCGTGAAAGGATTTAACGCGGTTGGGGTCTGAGCATTTAAAATTCATGCCTGTATAGGAGTTGTAAGGTATCAGATTGACTTTTGCGCGTAGTCTGGAGGCGATTCTGGCAAGTTCGTTTGCCTGTTTCATGGAGTCATTAATGTTATGAAGAAGCAAGTACTCCAGTGTGATAATTCTGTTTTTATTTTGAACATATCTTGCGCATTCATTGAGCAATTCGTCCAGAGGAAATTTTTTATTGGCAGGCACAAGTTTGCTACGCAAGTAATTGTCCGTTGCATGAAGAGAGATTGAAAGCTCAACTTGAAGGTCGAATTCATTCAGTTTTCGAATGCCAGGTACAATCCCGCAGGTTGAAATGGTAATTTTTCGCGCACCGATATTGAGGCATTCTTTGCTGTTAAGCGTCCGGATGGATTCAGCAACATTCTTGAAGTTATCCAGAGGTTCTCCCATACCCATGAAAACAATATTTGTTATCTCTGCTTTGGATAACTCTTCAGTAAGAAAACACTGATCAATGATTTCTCCGTGTGTAAGGTTCCGTTGGAATCGTTTCATGCCGCTGGCACAGAACGGGCATGCATACTTGCATCCCACCTGGGTGGAAATACAGATTGTTTTGCGTTTTTTATCCCTGATCAGCACCGTTTCGATATGTTCGCCATCTCCCAGCTCAAAAAGAAACTTTTCTGTTCCGTCCTGGGACTTTTGGTGATTCCCACAGCTTAGAGAACCAATGCGATACGCAGTGCTGAGATTTGAAATCAACGTCTTGGGAAGGTTACTCATCTTTGAGAAATCACGGACTTTTTTCTTGTAGATCCACTGCAGGATCTGTGAAGCGCGATGGCGCGGTTCATTCATGCTGAGTATTTCCTCTTTCAGTGCGTCATAGGTATAGTCAAGGATATCTTTCGTGTTCATCGGTTCTTCAGTACAGAAACGCTGGAAGTTCGTGTAACAATAAGAGATGTTATCATATCATGATTCTGCATTTTTCAATTAAAATATTCCGGATTGAAAGAAACAAAAATCATTGACCTGTGAAACGCATGATTACTGGTAGTGATGTTTACTGGAAACAGGTTGGATTCAGTTTCCACATATTCAGATTCCATACCGGATTCCAGTTGATTTCAGCCAGTGGATGATCGGGAAATAACCGCAGCGCCTGGGTGACGGTCTCGCAGCTTGCAAGCATGAGGTGGATCGAGTCAGGGGTCCAGAACGACGAGAAATGCTTGTCAGAAAAAACAGCGCTCAACCCTCTTTCAACAGCTTTGCGGCAGTCTTCAGTGCGGTAATCGGTGGTCTGTGAGAACTCAACCAGCAGCTGAAGACCGTCCATATGCGCGTAGGTTGCTATGGTGTTGTCCTGAAAGAAAAGTCCATCCGGGTTCTGCTCGTTCAGAAACCAGTCAATATACAGTTCTTTATACGGCAGTTCCCTGCCTGCGGCATACCAGGCAAAGAGATTGTGAAAGGGATCTTTCAGAATCCGATTTCCTGGTGCGGATTTATGACGGACAAGTGCATCCTGGAACGCAGGCCTGTCAGGCAGGAAGAGATCTTTTTTTTCAAAGAGAATTTGAAAGAACCTGTTTTCAAAATTATCAAACGGATAAAGATCTCTGCCCGAGCAGAACCAGATAATGGCCATGTGCATAACCCCTTTACCGGACATAATCCAGCTTTGCATCTTATCCGATGTGTCCCATTCGTGCAGGAATGCAAGCGGATGGACCGGTTGGCTGTTCAGTGCGTTGAGTGCGCGCAGAGCAAATCCAAAGAGCCAGGGATCCTGACGGAAGGGCTCTACCCATTCGGATTCTCTGTCCCGATACCAGCCGGTTGCAGGATCCTGGAAGGAGTTGATATATGCAGCCCATGACCGGAAGTCTGTGCTGGAAAGTTCATTGATTGAATAGAGAATTAGTGCCGCGTCACAGGATGCTGCCAGGGAGGAAGGGGCATCTGCATGTTTCCTGTATTCGTGCGCACCTTTTTCCATTTTACCGAACGTATGAATATGACGGATAATTCTTTCTTTCAGGTGCTGGGGGTTAATCATGACAGCACCACTGTGCAAGAATGAAACCAGTATTTACCGCAAAAAGAACAGCTGACAGAATCAGGTACAAGACAGTTCGGGCAGATATTCCCGGATGTAAGGTTGACGAATTGGGATTCACAGGATTGTACCTCACCGAGATATTTCTCCCCTTGAAAATGTAATTCTTGGCAAAGCTTGGAACCGGAAAATTGTTCGGCGGAAGATCAACGCCATAAAAGGTGTTGTCATTGACTTTGAATTTGTAATGGAGCGCTTTCTTGTCTTTTCTTGCCCATGAGACAAGGTAGTTCATGAGCATATCCAGCCAGAAACTCGTTCGGGGCTTGAAACGCGTAAGGTTCATAATTTCCCCTTTTGCCCTTGGCCAGTTACGCCTTTTTAATTCAAGGATAAGCTGTTTCATACCGATCAGAAAAAGAAGGATAAAGAGGATATTTAATGGAATCATACAGATACTCCGTCAACTCAAACGGTTTTTTGGGAATCAATACACATTAGGTTGTCGATTAATCGTATATTATAAGGTCACGATTCGTCAATTCCAGTTTATATTCAATTCAGACATACCATGCACTGATCAACAGCTACGAAATATCTTGACATTGGCTCTGGAATAGACAAAATAAAGCAGTTATGGGAAACATACATCTCTTTCAGAGCAATTCACTTGATGTGCTTTGCGCACGGTTCTCGGAGACGATTTCTTTGACCAACAGTGTGGATCCATTCCGCTGTGAACATATTGTCACACAGACGGAAGGTATGAAACGCTGGCTGATGATTGAAACGGCCAGCCGGAATAGGGTTGCTGCGAACTTCAGGTTTTTCAGTCCGGATGAGTTTTTTGTGGAGCTTTTTTACCATTTTTTTTTCCATAAGGAAGAAACCATCCGCTACAACCCCAAGAGCCTCTGCTGGAAGCTTGTAAGATTGCTCAGGAGTCCTGTATGCAATACCTCTGATTTCAAAATGATCCGGGATTATGCTGAAGATGATGATCTGAAACTGTACCAGCTCTGCGTGAAGATTTCAGACCTTTTTGATCAGTATATGGTCTATCGGCCGGATCTGATCCGTGAGTGGGACAGGGGAAAGACCCGATACAGCAATGATCACGAAAAGTGGCAGATGGCGCTCTGGCGAATTCTTTCTGAAAATCAAGTGGACCATCACATTACACGCGCATCCATGAAGGAGTCGCTGCTTACAGAAATACGGACGTGCAGCTCAGAGGATATATCCCGTGTCTTTCCGAGACTCAGTGTGTTCGGGCTGGCAATGCTTCCGGCGTATTACATGGACATTCTTGACGCAATTGCTGAGAAGGTCCCGGTATCAGTCTTTTTCATGAACCCGTGCAGGGAATACTGGTCGGATCTGGTATCTCAACGCAACAGTTCGGCAAAGGAGATACGTGCTGCAGAGAAGGATGTCTGTGTTCCGGATTTGCATCTGGATGCCCCCAACAGCCTGCTTGGTAATCTGGGAAAGACAGGCAGGGAATTCTTTGACCTGGTCTATGAGACCGATCCGCAGGAACAGAGCAGGGATGACGATTATATGGTACCGCATGGCAAGACCCTGCTCAGTGCCATACAGTCGGATATCCTTGCGTGTACCGAGCGATCGGATGATCCCTTCACGTATTTGTCATCAGACAAGTCACTTCGGATTGCTTCGTGTCATTCAATAAAACGAGAAGTAGAGGTCCTGTATGATAATGTACTGGATATGTTTGAGCGGTATGACAACCTGATTCCCCGGGATATTCTGGTGGTAGCTCCGGATATTGAGACATACTACCCAACGATTGTGGATGTCTTTTCCCGATACCTTCAGGATGGATCACAGGAGTTTCCGTATATTCCCTTTTCAGTCTCAGACCGTCCGTATACGGGCGAGGACAGGGCTGCAGAAACGCTGCTCCGCATACTTGAATTACCGCGTACACGGGCTGAGGCAGAGCGGATTACAATGATCTTTGAATCTCCTGCCGTTCGCAGCCGATTTCATGTTTCAGAGGATGAATTTGAGGCTGTCAAGGATCTGGTTACGGAAAGCATGATCAAGTGGGGGATTGACGCATCACACAGGCGTGGCCTTGGCCTTCCGGAATACAATGAGAATACCTGGGATTTTGGCATGATGCGCATGCTGGCCGGGTATGCACTTCAGCCGGATGAACCGACACTCTTTAACGGAATCAGCCCGCTGCCCGGCGTTGAGGGCAGCATTGTTGAACCGCTTGGCCGATTTATGACATTTGTAAATATTCTATTTGATTTCCATCAGTCTGTACGCGGAAGAAAGCCCATGTCAGAGTGGCTGAGAATGATTTTCAGTCTGATTGAAGCGCTCTTTACTGAGCCTGACATGGAGGACGGCAGGGAAACCGTTATGCTCGCAGATATGCTGTCATCTCTCACATCGGAATGCGAAGAAGCAGAATTTGACGAGCCGATATCCTATGATGTGATTCACGATGCACTCAAGACGCGCCTCTCCAGGCATCGGTCCTCAAGGTTGTTTCTCAGAAAGGGCATTACGTTCTCCTCGATTAAGCCCATGCGGAGCATTCCGTTTAAGATCATCTGCATGCTTGGTATGAACAGCGACCTCTTTCCGAGAAAGACCCGAAAAAGCGAGTTTGATTTGATCCAGGCATTCCCGAGAAAAGGAGACCGAAATCCCCGGGAGAATGAGCTCTACCTTTTCCTGGAGACAATACTCTCTGCGCAGCAGGAACTCTATATCAGTTTTTGCGGGCGGGGCATCCGAGACAATACGCCCCGGCTGATATCACCGCCGGTGCGGGAACTTCTGGATTATGTAGACAGAAACGCTGCCTGTTCGGACGACTCATCGCAGCCGGTCTCTGAGCGTATATGGACCGAGTATCCGCTTCAGCCGTTCAGCAGCCGATATTGTAAAAAGGATGAACCCGAGATATTTACCTATTCGCAGATTCCGGATTATGAAATGCGAGCAAAACCGTTATGGGGAGCGGATTCCGTCATACCCTGTAACCGTGAGGATATACCGGATGTAATTTCGTTTACAGAGCTGGTTTCCTTTTTCAAGAATCCAAGCAGGTATTTTATCCGTAACCGACTGAATGCCAGTCTGGACACCCGGGATGCTCATCTGCCTGAACCGGAAAAGTTCGCAGCAGACGGACTTGATCGGTACAGACTGGGGCGTGATCGTATTGAACGGCTGATTGCCGGCAGAGACGAGAGCGAGGTTTGTCTGCAGGCTGCGGCACGTGGTGAAATGCCGTATGGAAAGATGAAAGAGAGTGCGTGGCAGAGAATTCAG
>CAZGEP010000010.1:8810-51417 GCA_964524955.1 uncultured Planctomycetota bacterium
CAGATTGAGACCGCACAAATGGGGAATCAGCTGGTATCGCGATTGAATGAAAACCCGCTGGAGTGGATTCAAGGCACAGCATCCGCAGGGGGCCTTGATATTCGGTTTCGAGGCCAGCGCTGCGGAAACGAACTGATTTTCTACCATCCGGCCTCTGCCAGAGGACAGCATGTTCTTCAGGCATGGATCGCCCACCTTTCAGCCGCTGTTTCCGGTTTGGATCTTCAGACCGTATTTTTCTTTCGGGACAGCGTAATCCGTTTTGATGAGATCGCAGAGCAATTCATTGATTACCTTACGGATCTGGTCGATCTCTTTAAGGCAGGACAGACCCGGCCGATTCCTTTTTTCTGCGAGAGCGCATTTACGTACGTGACCGCATTGAATGCTCCGAAAGGAAAACAGGAAAAAGCATTGGACAAAGCCCGCGGGGTATTTGAGGATGCATACAAGCACAAGGGCGAGGGCAGTGACATATATATCAAAACGGCTTTCTTTGAACAGGAACCAATGAGTAAACCGCTCGTTGAGGAATTTACAAATCTGGCGAATCTTGTTTTTGCCCCGGTTTTCAACTACATGAAAGAGACCGAATGACTTCGCGTGAATTTAATGCAATCCATTCACCGTTACAGGGAACGAGCCTGCTGGAAGCAGGAGCCGGCACAGGCAAGACCTTTACACTCTCCCTGATAGTGCTTCGTCTGATCGTTGAAGAAGACATCCCGCTGAACAGCATTCTTGCGGTTACATTCACCAATGCGGCAACCGCTGAACTCAGAGACCGTATCAGGCTCTTTATCCGGGAAGCTGCCGCCTATTGCTCTGATCCGGAGAATCCGCATCCGGACATGACCCCGCAGATCCGCGCCGTACTGGAGAAGCCGGAAACAGCACCCAATCTGAACCGGATACAGGCCCGGCTCAACCAGGCGCTTCTCTATATTGACGAATCCCGGATATTTACGATTCACGGCTTCTGTCAGCGCATACTTGAGGAAAACGCCTTTGAATCCGGAACACGATTTGATGCGGAGCTGCTGACCAATGAATCCGATGTAATCCGTGAGTCTGTGGAGGATTTCTGGCGCCTGCATGTCGGGCAGGAGCCGGCTCCGTTATTTGGAATTCTGACCGACCGCATCAAGGATGCAGAAAAACTGCTCGGTTTTACATCCAACTGCCTTCGGTACCCAATGCTCAGGCTCGTCTTCCCTGATTCGCCCAAAACAGAACTTCTCGAGCTGTGGCAGCGTATGACGGTTGTATGGAAAAAACAGCGGCAGACGATTTTCGAACTTCTTCTCAGCACGTCAGCATTGGACCGCAGAGAAACCCAATTCAAAGTTCCGTTTCTTGAGTTAAAATTTCTATATCTGTTTGACAATTTATTTTCTTCCGGATTGCTGAATCTCAAAGACTTTACCCCGGAACTCGCTCTGATCGAGCGGTTTGGGACTGTTCACATGGAAGAAAAAACAAAGAAGATTATGGAACCACCGGTCCATGAGTTCTTTGATCTATGTCAGCGGTTTGTTGAACTTGCACCAAAGCTGACTGCCTGGGTACAATGCAGGTGCGTGGATTTTGTCAAAAAGGATCTGGCGGCAAAGAAGATCCGGTTGAATATTCGATCGTTCAGAGACCTTCTTACGGATGTATATCATATTATAAAAAGCGGGCGTGCAGACGGGCTTATACGAACTCTGCAGAAACGCTGTCAGGCTGTGCTGATCGACGAGTTTCAGGATACAGACGCACTCCAGTACAGTATCTTTAAGACTGTATTCAGGGACTGCCCAGTTTTCCTGATCGGAGATCCAAAGCAGTCGATCTACAGTTTTCGCGGAGCGGATGTCTTCTCCTATATGCAGGCGGTGGAGGATCCTGCGATTACCCGATATACGCTGAGTACAAATTATCGTTCTGTTCCCCGATTTATAGATGCCCTGAACAGAATCTTCACAAGAGAAACCCCTTTTCTCTTTGACAAACTCGCTTATATCAAAGCCCAATCCGCTGCTGCAGCCGATGAGCCGGAATTGTCCTGCAAAGAAAGGGATTTGACCGGCATTACCATTGCCGCAGATACTCAGAGCGAACGGGTTGGAGATGCCAGGACGTTATACCGTGAATTTATCTGTTCAGAGATTTCCTCTTTGCTTGCTGATAATACAGCACAGTTACAGAACAGACGAATAACTCCTGGAGATATTGCTGTACTGACGCGCACCAATACCCAGGCGCTTGAGATCAAAGACCGCCTTTCACAGGTAAATATTCCATCGGTTGTCAGCAGCAGTCAGAGTGTCTTTGAATCCGATGAAGCCTGCTGGATGCATCTGCTGCTGGGTGCATTTGCCAGACCCTCGGATTCTTCCGCTGCTGCAGGAATATTACTGACACCGCTCTGCTCCAGAAGCATGGCGGGTGTATATGCAATGCAGGGGGATCACGAGGCGTTTGAGAACGTAATGCTCTCTTTCCAGCGGTACCACAAAGCCTGTCGGAAGGAAGGAATTGTTCGTGCCTGTTCGCTTTTTCTGGAAGACTTTGACGGTTGCGCAACCATGCTCGGCCGTATGTCCGGACAGCGGGAATTGACCAATCTCTATCACATTATGGAACTGCTTCATCACCAGGAACAGCAGTCCGGCTGCGGACTGGAAGGGTTGATGCTCTGGCTTCAGAGAAATATGCACTCTGCCGGCACAACATCCACTGAGGAATCGGAGATTCGTCTTGAATCGGATGAAGATGCCGTACGCATCCAGACCATCCATGCGAGCAAAGGACTGCAGTTTCCGATCGTATTCTGCTTCAGTTTTCCTTCCCAGAAATCAAAGCCTTCGGACGGAGTGATGTTGCATGACCACTCGAATAACCGTGTTATGAATGTCGGCACTCAAACGGATCCCGATGCTGTACAACAAGCACGTGATGAAGAGTTTTCCGAAGAGCTACGGATGTTTTACGTTGCAGTAACCCGTGCACGGTACCTGACCTATGTGAATTACTGGAAACCGCATAAGAAAAAACTACCCCGCAATGTACACGAATACCTTCTGAGGCCTGTAATTGAGGGGTTGGATAAAGATAACGACGGCCCAATCCATTTGCGCGAGATGGATGATGTGTCTTCCCCGGTTGTATATACGCCAGAGAAGACCAGTCATGCTGAATCGGTAAGGAGTTTTAAAAAAGAGGTTGATTCGCGATGGGCGGTGACCAGTTTCAGTGCACTTCGTGCAGCAGTGGACACACATGCTTCCGGACCAGCGATTGATTACAGTGCTGCCTCTGGTAAACTCTTTCCGCCTGGACCGTCCTCAGGTAATATCATGCATCGGGTCTTTGAGGAAATTTCTTTTCAGGACAGGGAGCACGGTTCAGTGATTGATCGGGTCCTCAAGTCATACCGGTGTGAAGACACGGATTGTCGAAAACGCGAATACCTTGAACAGCTTGTTCAGAATGTTCTTGAGAGAAAGTGGGGCCCAAAAAAGACCCGTTTTTCGCTCTCAGAGATATCGGACAGCGATTGCATTACTGAGATGGAATTTTTTCTCAATGCCGAACGAATTCAACGGGATGTTTTAAGACGTGTACTCAATCAACAGGGGGAAATCAGTGAAGACGAACTCAAGGGTTGTGTCCACGGTTTTATGGATCTGGTCTTCCGTTGTAATGGAAAATACTATATCGCAGACTGGAAATCCAATTACCTTGGCCCGGATGAATCTGACTACAGTCCGGCGAATATGCGACAGGCCATGGAATCCCATGGCTATGGGCTGCAATACATGCTGTATACTCTTGCGCTCAATCGTTTTCTAGAAAACCGGGTTAAGGGGTATTCATATGAAACCCATTTCGGTGGCGTTTTCTACATCTTTCTTCGCGGTATTCAGCCCGATGGAGATCCTGAGAACGGTATTTTTTATGACAAACCCGAGCCTAAAGACGTTTTGCTGCTTCAGGCAATGCTGGATGGAGGGAACGGGTGAATAAGACCGTACAGGCACCTCCAGGAAGCATTGCTGAAATCAGGGATATTGATCGGCATTTTGTCGAGTTTATTCGGAAGTTTGACCCGACTCCGGAGATCGTTCATATTGCTCTGTATCTCAGTGTTCAACTGGCGGATGGAAATGTCTGTCTTGATATCCATACGGCTGACTGGACGCGCGTTGGAGTTTGTGATATGCCTGAGCCGGAAAGGCTTTGCAGTATACTTGAGAAAAGTCCGATTGTTTCGATCGCGGGGGAAGACCGGTGTCTTCCCATGGTGTTTGATTATCCGCTGGTCTACCTGCAAAAGTACTATGATTTTCAGGAGATGATTGTCCGCGGTATTGGTTCACGTGTATCGCGCATGAAGAGCATCCGGGATAGCGATTCGGTCAAACAGGCTATTGATTCCATAAAGGATCAATACGCACCGTTGCAGACTGCTGCAGTGTCTGCCGGGCTTCAGTCTGATTTTCTTGTTATCTCGGGTGGCCCTGGTACCGGAAAGACAACCACGGTTGCGGCACTCCTTGGCGCGCTGCTGAAAACAGACAAGCATGCTCGGGTTGCAGTCTGTGCGCCCACTGGAAAGGCTGCCATGAAACTGAATGAATCCATTGGTCGGCAGATCCAAGTTGTGAGTGACAGCGGAATAGATAAGGATATACATAAAAATCTCCATGCACAGACGATCCACCGGTTGCTGGGGGCGCGAACCGGTGGCGCAGTGTTCAGGCATAACCGGGAGAATCCGCTTGACTATGACATGATTATTGTCGATGAATCATCCATGGTTGATATTGCCATGATGGCTCGTCTGTTTGATGCATCCGGTGAGGCGGCTGTGATCCTTCTCGGAGATCGGAATCAGTTGGCATCTGTTGAAGCGGGCAGCGTCTTTGCTGACATCTGTAATGCGTTCGGGCCCAATTCTTTTTCAGAGAAGTTTGCCAAACAATGCAGAGAGATGATTTCAGCAGACACACCACAATTCAGGGCCCGGAAAAATGGCTCAGATTCCGTGATTGAGCTGGAAAAGAATTACCGGTTTACCCATGACAGCGGGATCGGCCAGGTCAGCAGTATGATTCGAAGTGGGTCGGGACAGGATACAGACAGGATTCTTGATATCATGGAAACCGATCCGGCCTGCACACTGGTTCCCGCCAGAAAGAGTCTGGAAGCGCTGATACGGAAATACGCATTGCCCCATTTTGAGACGTGGGCAAAACAGAGCCAGATCCCGTCCGGACTTGAAAACCTGAATCGCTTCAGAATTCTTACACCAGTCAGGAAGGGCCCCAGGGGAGTCACGGACGTTAACCTGCTCGTGCAGGACCTGCTCGCGGAATCAAATCCGGATATACGTCAGAACCCGTGGTACTGCGGAAAACCCTTGATGATTACGGCCAATGACTACAACCTGCAGCTGTATAACGGTGATACCGGAATTGTTCTTGATTGCGAAGACAGCGGAAAGAGAATATATTTTAAAGATGTTTCGAACAGGACACGAGGGGTGCTGCCTGCCATGCTTCCGCAGCATGAGACCGCTTACGCGATTACTGTTCACAAAAGCCAGGGATCAGAGTTTGACGAAGTGCTGATTCTGCTTCCGGAGGAGGATTCCCCTGTATTGACACGGGAGCTGATTTATACCGCCATCACAAGAGCCCGCCGCAAAACGGTTATCGTTGGCAGCCCGGAAATACTGCGCACAGCGCTTGGGCGCTGCGTAAAGCGTAACTCCGGGTTGAAAGAAAGGCTGGAGTCGCTGCGGTAGCCGATCAGTTCAAGTCTCGGATGTTTCAATGTTCGAGAACGTGAATGCCGTTTCGCTTGAGAAAGCGCTGATAGATGCCGAGATCAATTCTGTTAACCGCTGGAAGCTCTTTTAGATCATAACATAGCCCCAGTTCCTCCCATTTATGAACGCCCAGTTTGTGGTATCCGATCAGCTCTACTTCCGGAACGACCGGCAGGTTTTTGAGATAGTTAAGCAGGGCCTGGTTTTCCTCATCCGTATCATTGATTCCGGGAAGAAGAACTCTCCGGATAATCAGTTCCGGTTTGCCTTTTTTATTTTGTATTTGGGAAACGGTTCTACCGAATTCTGCTGTGGACTGCAGAGGCTGTCCAGTCAGCCATTGGTGCAAATTCTCCGTGGACGCCTTGATATCAAGCATTACGGTATCTGTATAGCGCAGGATCCCGTGTTGTTTGGACTTGGGGCAGCTGCCGTTAGTGTCCAGGGCAGTGGAGAGCTTGAGTTTCTTGGCAATACGAAAGATGCCACGCGTGAAGTCCGGCTGAAGCGTGGGCTCACCGCCGGAAACCGTAATACCGCCGCCAGCAGCACTCAGATAGGGGCGTAACGACCGCAACTTATCTTCCACGGTCATAAAGGAAATACGCTCGGCATTGTCCTGTGTGAACGTGTCCGGGTTGTGGCAGAACTTGCATCGAAACGTACATCCAGCCAGAAAGAACACACAGCGAACTCCGGGACCGTCATGGGTTCCAAGCGTTTCTATGGAATGAATCCAGCCAGTAGTTCTTGCCATCTGTTACATGACACTATGAAACGTGCGTTTTAAAATGTCCTGCTGGTGTTCACGGGACAGCTTGGTAAAGTGAACCGCGTAACCGGAGACCCGCAGCGTAAGTTGCGGATATTTTTCCGGGTGGTCCATGGCATCTTCAAGCAATTCACGATCCAGCACATTGACGTTGATATGGTGACCGCTTTTGATGAAGTAGCCATCCAGGATCCCGGTCAGGTTCCGAACCCGTTGACCTGCCTCTCGGCCCAGTCCTTGGGGCACAATACTGAATGTATTGGAAATACCGTCTCGCGCAGCATAATAGGGAAGCTTGGATACAGAGTTCAGGCTGGCCAGGGCACCGTTTTTCTCCCTGCCGTACATGGGATTGGCTCCTGGAGCAAACGGTTCGCCGGCTTTTCTTCCATCCGGTGTAGCGCCGGTCTTTTTTCCGTAGAGGACATTGCTGGTAATGGTAAGAACGGATACCGTGGGCGTGGCGCGCCGGTAAATCGGATACTGGCGAAGTTCTGTGATAAAGGTGATCAGCAAATCCGCGGCCCGATTGTCAGCGCGCTCGTCATCATTTCCGTATTTAGGAAAAGTTCCCTTGATATCGAACGATTTGGTCAGGCCGCGTTTGTCCCGCTTGGTTGATACTTTCGCATAGCGGATTGCACACAGCGAGTCCACTACCACGGACAGTCCAGCAACACCGAATGCCATGTATCGGTCCAACTCGGTATTGAGTAGGGACATGGGGGCGCTTTCATAATAGTACTTATCATGGGACCAGTGGATCACGTTCATGATATTCACGTAGCGTTCGCAGAGCCACGACAACACTTTAATAAAGTTATCGTGAACCTGATCGTAGTTGAGATACTTGCCAGTGACCGGCGGGATGTCAGGCACGACTTTTTTGCCTTTGATTTCATCCCGTCCTTCGTTGAGTGCCAGCAACAGGGCCTTGCCCAGGTTGCACCGAGCCCCAAAATACTGCATCTGGGTTCCCATTTTGAGCAGAGAGACGCAACAGGAAATCCCGTAGTCATCGCCGGCAATGGGGCGCATCAGATCATCGTTCTCAAATTGAAGAGAGCTGCTCTTGATCGCCATTTCCGCTGTAAATTGCTTCCAGGGTTCCGGCAGGCGAGGAGAATAGAGAATCGTCAGGTTGGGTTCCGGTGCCGGTCCTAGATTGTTCAGGGTTTGCAGAATCCGGTAATCTGTCTTGGTAACTTTGGTCTTGCCGTCGGAGGACATCCCGCCGAGTACCAGGGTAACCCAGACCGGATCACCGGCGAAGATTTCGTCATATGCGGGCGGGCGAAGCTGGCGAATCATACGCAGCTTGATAATGAAATCATCAATCAATTCCTGGGCCTGTTTTTCTGTGATTTTCTTTAAACGAAGATCCCGTTCAATAAAGACATCCAGAAACGACGAAACGTTGCCCATGGACATGGCCGCTCCGTCCGATTCCTTGGCGGCCGCAAGATAGGCAAAGTAGGTCCACTGTACGGCTTCTTGTGCGTTCTCAGCCGGGCGGCTCAGGTCACACCCGTAAAGATTTCCCATTTCTGTAATTTCTTTAAGCGCTGTGATTTGTTTGCTGATTTCTTCCCGTTCCCGAATCAGCTTAGTGACCATGCGATCGTATTCCGTATTGTTCAGGTCTTCCTGTTTGGTCTGAATCAATCGCTCGGTCCCATAGAGTGCGATGCGCCGGTAATCGCCCATGATGCGACCGCGGGCGTAGTTGTCCGGAAGCCCTGTGATGATGCCAAGGCTTCGCAGATTGCGCATTTCTTCTGTGTAAATTGAAAAAACGGCGTCATTATGGGATGTGCGGTATTTGGTGTAGATGTCTTTGATATGCGGGTCCAGTTTATAGCCGCGGGCTTCACAGGCATTTTCAACGACCCGGACACCGCCTACAGGTTTGACTGAGCGACGCAGGGGTTTATCGGTCTGAAGGCCCACAATAACCTCTTTGGCCTTGTCAATATATCCGGCCCCGTGTGAGAGGATGCCGCCGGGTGTGGAGGTGTCGATATCCAGTACACCGCCTTTTTCGCGTTCGTTGGTGAATAACTTATTTACTTTCTTCCATACGGCCTTTGTTCGTGATGTGGGGCCCTCAAGAAATTCGGGGCCGTCTTCATACGGTTTGTAATTGGCATTGATGAAATCCTGAACATCAATGCGTACGTGCCAGCGACCTCGCTTGAATTTCCGCGTCTTTTTTTTAGCCATAAAAAAAAGTCCCTTCACAATAAAAATGAATTATGGAAATAAAACTTGCGTGTGTGAGCAATTCTATTGCAATGTACGATATACATTTACTTACTTTTTATTTGTATTATATGGTAATTCGGGAGACTTCAAGTTTTATTTGAATTTATCTGCTGCGGTTGCCATGATACTCGTTTTTGTGGACCCAGAAACGGAGGCTGTTTCGGGCGGTAAAGGCGTGAACCGGACCGTGGCTTTCGCCGCCATTACAGAACTGCGGGTAGTATTTATTGAGAATTGTGTTCACGTGCAGTTTGGTTGAGGAGGGAATATGTTCCTGGATGCGTTCCCAGCGACTGCTGCCGCCGCATGAGCGTTGTGCTTCCAGGACTCTGCCCAATCCGGCATTATAGGAGGCGATGGCAAAACGGGTGCGCTGCCAGTGGGGAGGTCCCTGTGGTACGGATCGCCAGTGATCCCAGAGCTGACGAAGGTATCTGGCCCCGGCATTTATATTCGGTCCGGGGGAGAAGAAACTGCCTGAAGATAACCCCATATCCTTTGCCGTGCGCGGCAGTAGCTGACAGAGTCCAACAGCACCCCCTGCACTCCTGATCTTAGGATTAAAGGTGCTTTCCTTACGTATCATGGCCTTAAGAATTTGCCAGTCCCATCCGTTGGGCATGTGTTTGTCGCATGACTGTTGAATGTAGCGGTCAAATCGGTGAAAGGAATCAGGCAGACCTTTTTTTTTGTCGGTGTTGTATTTTTCTGCAAAATGAGCGCAGAGTCCTATTCCGGACAGAAGAATACCCAGAATTATGACCGGGATGAGCCAGGGAAGGTACGGCTTGAATTTCATGAGATATTGGCTGCCAGATAGAGAATGCCGAACGTCAGACCTAACAGAAACAAGCCCAGCATGAGGGCAAATGCCATGTTTTTTTCTTCGATCTCTTTCTTAAAATCAATAGGGCAATATTTGTCAAATACGCGAAAACCAATTACACAGAAGGTGATGCAGATCACCAGCCATCCAATACCATACAGGTAACATTTCAAAGCGATTAGAAAATCCTGCATAATGCATTCTCCTTACATATGTAAAATGATTCGATTGGATCCAAAAGAAGGATTAGAGTATCTTTGCATCCGGATTACGAATGTCTTTTTTCTGAAAGAAGGTATCGGATTCCGGATAGCCAGCAGCAACCAGACCGATCAGTTTGTATCCAGGTTTCATTTGACAGATCTCACGAATGTCATCCGCGTACGGTTTTTTATCGCCCGCAACCCAGCAGGTGCCGATACCGAAATACCGGGCAGCGAGAAGAATGTTCTCGATGGCTGCGGAACCATCTTCCAGATAATATTTGGTGTCTTCGCTGAAGACAACAAAGCAGACCGGTGCCTGCGGAATAAATTTGCCGTATTCTGTTGTTTCACCCAACAGGTCGCGCACGCTCTGATCTTTGACCACAACGATATCTATGGGCTGTACATTTCTGGCAGTCGCAGCCAGTTTTCCCGCCTTCACAATTTGATCAATACTCGTATCATCAATTAAATCCGGCTTGAACGACCGGACACTTCTGCGAGTATAAATCATTTCGAGGCCATCCATGTGTTTCCTCCTGTAGAAAGTTCGTGATTGATTCACCTTGACATGAGAAAATATTCGTTTAAAATTATTGTACACACTTCAAATTTAATGTAAACTGTTAAATGGAGTTTATATCGTTATGGCAAAGGCTGTGGTTAATCCGGAAGAGTTACGGCGGTTTGCATTTGAACTTAAACAATTCAACACAGAGGTACAGGCCCAAATTACAGGCATTAATCGCAGGTTTGTCAAACTGACAGAGACCTGGCAGGACCAGGAACAGGCCAAGTTTGCCGAGCAGTTTGAGCAGATGACACGAAACCTGTCCAAGTTTATGGATGCGTCGGAAAAGCATATACCGTTTCTGATGCGAAAGGCAGAGCGGATACAGGAATACCTGGATCAGAGGTGATGGATATATGGCACGTGAATCCGCAAACATTGAATCCGCTGAAGTCATACGGAATTTTAAGAACCATGTGATTGCCTTTGACGAAGCTGCCCGCCAGGCCATTTCGGGTATCAAGTCAGATATCAATAAAACAAAGGAGTGGCTAAGGGGGGAGCAGATGTCTTACTGGAAGATTCAGCTTCGGAAACGGACAGAGGCTGCGGAAAAAGCCAAGAGAGAATTAAACAGCGCAAGACTTTCACCTAGGGTTGTGCGTAAGGAAAGCTGTGTAGAAGAGCAGAAACAGCTTCAACGGGCAACTCGGGCAATGGAAGAAGCTGCTGAGAAGATCCGACACATTAAAAAGTGGATCGCGACCCTGGACCAGCGCCTTACGCGTATGATAGGCCCATGCAATTCACTGGCCGCGGTGCTGGACAATGACATACCGGTCGCGGCTGCGAGGCTGGATACCATGGCCGAAAATTTGGAAAAGTATTTTACACCCGATTAAACAGGGAATTGAATGAAGAGCTTGAGCCGGTCAGACAGGTTATTGAAAAAGGCCCTGGAAGATTTGATACGTAATTGGAACGCTACAGAACCTCGCTGGCGGGACAAGGCTCGAAGGAATGTGGATACGGATTTCATTCAACCGATGGAAACCTCGGTAAAGTCGGCTGTAAACGCAATGACGGAGATAACGCTTCTTCTGGAAAAAGCCCTGAAGGAGTGCAGCAGCTGAAAGCCACTAAAGGAATATACTATGTCTGAATATGGTTTTGCATCCATTGAACGTCGACTTAAACAGCTGGAAAACGGATTGCGTAAGATTCTGGAGCAAAGCCGTACCGCCGCGTATCAATGTCATCAGCAGTGTTCGGAAGTGGAAAAAGCCTATAAGGAATTTATCAAAGACGCGGCTGTCAAAAGTGAAAGGGACCAGGAAGGCGTCAACGCGTATTATGAAAATGAAAAACAAAAAAACGCCGAATTCAGCGCACGGAATATTGTACGCATTGAGAATGCATATTCACGGGCCAAGCAACAGGCAGAGAAAGAGCTGGAAACCAGAATCGCGGAATGTCGGCAGACGCTGGAGCAGGAAAAGGAAGCAACCGCCGTTGAATACAGTCAGAATATAATTCCGCTGGAAAAAGAATACCAGGATGCAGAGAAGAGAATCAGTAAACTCTCCTACCGGGCGGATGAATTAAAGGAAGATATTCAGTCATATGCAGACGAGTATTACGTTTCCGTTGACAGCAAAACGGTTCGTCACAAACCAGCAAAAGCACCTCAAGACAAATCATTTTCAGAGCTTACCGCTGAGGTAGATCAGGCATTGGATGAAGCATATGATCTCTTTGACGCTATGGTCAGCGGGATCTGGTTAGGATTTACCCGATTCGTCAACAGTCTGATCAGCTACGGGGTCATGGGACTGTTGTTGCTTGCGGGCTTCTTTCTGATACGTCATTTTACCTGGAATATGGATTATCTACTCTTTGCGGCCGGTGGTATGGCTTTGGTTGTTTTTCTCTTTTTTTTGATATTCCGGTCCGTAAAAAAGGCTGTCGCCGATGACGTGGAAGAGCTTACCGTACACCTTGACGATATCTATTCGATGATTGAGCAGAAGAAGGCAGCTGCTAAAGCCCATTTGGAAGACGAACAGAAAACGTATATGGATTACAAAATGGATACGATTCTTCGCGCCGATGAACTGCACAATACATTGATATCCAGGATGCAGGAAGAATCGAAAAAGAACCAGCAAACGCTTTCGGAGAAATATCAGCGAATAAAATCAAAATTAGGTGCGAAAGAAAAAGAACGCAGCGAACGCATTGAGAACGAATTCAGTGATGCGCAGGAAAATTACGAGAACATGAATAAGGGAACTGTCGGGGCCAGGTATCAGGAGGTTAAAGCACGTAAACAGGAACTGGAAAGTGAGAAAGCTTCGGAAATTACCCGCCTTGCTTCGGAATGGAATGCGCGTGTCTCGGAATTTCAGGAATTTGTTCAGAACGCCGTGACTGTATCGGAAGAGATTCATATTCCATGGAATCGTGACGCATGGAAGGAAATTACTCCGAAAAACGAATTTCCGGAAATCGTACGAACCGGTACGGTTTCTTTAAACTACGACATGTTTGACCTGAAAGAAGAGGATACCCGGCACTTTACGCTCCCGGATCTGGCTCGCATCAACCTTCCGGTGATGATGTCATATCCGGAGTGCGGCTCCATGATGCTGCAGACTGGAGCCCGGACGCGCGGAACGGCACTGGAGATCCTCTTTAATACCGCGCTTCGGATATTGACTTCATTTCCACCGTCTAAAGCTCGGTTTACAATTTTGGATCCGGTTGGACTTGGGCAGAACTTTTCCGCTCTCATGCACCTTTCCGATTACGATGAATCCCTGGTCGGCGGACGGATCTGGACCGAGACCACTCATGTAGAAAAACGACTTGGAGAAATTACCAGTCATATTGAAAAAGTGATACAGAAATACCTGCGGAACCGATATGAGTCCATCGATGAATATAATCGGGAAGCAGGGGATATGGCTGAAGCGTATCAGTTTATCATTATAGCTGATTTTCCAAATGGATTCAGTGAATTGGCTGTGGAGCGCCTGATGAGTATCTTGAACAGCGGGGTCAAATGCGGTGTCTACACATTAATTCATCTGGATGAAAAACAGCCGCTTCCTGAAATGTTTCAGGAAAAAACACTGCTCGAACAGGCCCTGGTCTTGCGTGAAAAGAACGGACAACTGCATGTGGATACTGAATGCCTTGGGCGTAGTCCTTTTGAGCCTGAATCCCTTCCGGATGCAGGTCTTGTCACCCCGCTGCTCCAGCAGATCGGGCAGCTGAGCAGTGAATCCAAACGAGTGGAACTGCCGTTTGAGGCCGTGTTGCCGGAAGAAAGCTGTTTCTGGCAGGCGAGTGCAGAAGACGGGATTCGTGTACCGATCGGAAAGGCCGGTGCGGATCGTCTTCAATACTTGGATCTGGGACATGGAACAGCACAGCATGCCCTGATTTCCGGTAAGACCGGTTCCGGTAAATCCACCCTGTTTCATGTGATTATTTCCAGTATTTCCATCTGGTTCAGCCCTTCGGAAGTCCAGATGGTTCTGATTGACTTCAAAAAAGGCGTGGAATTCAAGACGTATGCACGAAACCAGACGCCGCACGCACGTGTTATTGCCATTGAAAGTGATCGTGAATTTGGTTTGAGTGCGCTCAGAAGCATTGACAGCGAGTTTACCCGAAGAGGAGAACTCTTTCGAAACCAAGGCGTACAGAGCCTGAATGGCTTTCGGGAAAAACAGCCCGGCGTGGCCATGCCACGCATTTTGCTGATCATTGATGAATTTCAGGAGTTTTTTACAGAAGACGACGTTGTTTCACAGGACGCGGCTCTTCTCCTGGACAGGATCGTACGACAGGGGCGCGCTTTCGGTGTTCATGTGATACTCGGCTCACAGACTCTTGGCGGGGCGTATACGCTTGCCAAAAGCACGTTGGGTCAGATGGCGATTCGAATCGCTCTTCAGTGCAACGAAGCAGATTCGTATCTGATTCTAAGTGATGACAATTCCGCGGCCAGACTCCTGTCACGACCGGGGGAAGCCATATACAATGATATGTCTGGACTTGTTGAAGGCAATAATCCGTTTCAGGTTGTCTGGCTTTCTGATGACGTGCGGGATCGCGAATTGGAAAAGGTCAGGAAAAAAGAAGATAACAGTGAGTATCCGTTGCCGACTGCAGTTGTATTTGAAGGAAACGTTCCTGCAGATATCCGAAAAAACGAGGAACTTAAAGCGGTAATGAAAACAGCAGAACCCTCCGATGAAACGGTCCACCGGATCTGGCTGGGAGAACCCAATGCCATTAAAGAACCGGCACATGTTACCTTTCATGCCCAGAGCGGCAACAATCTCTTGATTACAGGGCAGCGAAGCGATGTGTCCATGGGGATTGTTTTCTCATCGGTTCTCAGTCTGTGTGCATCACAGCGGCCTTCAGGCGTAAAATTTATTATCCTGGACGGCAGCATTCCGGATACGGGTCATGCGGCACAGCTTGAACAGCTGACCAAGAGCCTGCCGCATGACATAACGGTTATTCCTTATCGGGAGATTTCAGAGGCGGTTCTTAACCTCGGAAATATGCTGGATGAGCGCCAGACATCTGATGCTGTGGAAACCACACCGGTTTTTCTGATTGTTTTTGGCCTGCAGCGGCTGCGCATGCTCAGGGAATCCGATGAATTTGATTTTTCGACAACCGAGAACGAACAAAAGACACCGGACAAAGCTTTTGTCAATATACTTCGTGATGGTCCGCAGAACAGCATCCACAGTATTATCTGGTGCGATTCTCTGAACAATTTGAACCGCTCTCTGAGCCGCAAAACTTTAAAGGAATTCGAACTCCACGTGCTCTTTCAAATGAGTGCCACAGACTCAGCCGAACTCATTGACTCACCCGCAGCCAGCCGCCTCGGACTCTACACAGCTCTCCTGTTTGCGGAACGCGACGGAATTATGGAAAAATTCCGTCCGTACGCAATCCCGGATCACGAGACGTTGGAAGATATCAAAATGCGGTTGGAAGGTAAATACGCTTAACGCGTTACTAAATACAATAAAGCCGGTACTGTTCTCTGCCAAAGGACGAACCAGAGAGGTTCATTGATAGTGGCTGCAAGCCGAAATCAATACATCATTCTCCGTTGTACTCAATCAGGGAGATGATCTCGCAGTGGCTGAGTTTTTCTCTGCCATTCAGAAACGTGAGCTCTATCAGAAAGCAGCACCCGACCACATCTGCACCGAATGAGTCGATCAGGTCCAGGCATGCTTCGACTGTTCCGCCGGTGGCGAGCAGGTCATCCACGATCAGGACTTTTTCATTGACTTCAAGCGCGTCTTCGTGCATCTCGATGGTGTCTGTGCCGTATTCAAGCTCATAGGTCTTGGATTTGGTGCGATAGGGGAGTTTGCCGGGCTTGCGTACGGCTACAAAACCAGCATTGAGTTTGTATGCAAGAGCAGGTCCGAAGATAAAGCCTCTGGATTCCGGAGCAACGATTTTATCAATTTTCTTTCCTTGCAGCTTTTCACAAAAGGTATCAATTGCCAGGGCAAGAGTGGAAGGATCCTGAAGCAGGGGCATGATGTCCTTGAAAACAATTCCCTGTTTGGGGAAATCAGGGATGTCGCGGATGTAGTCGGCTAGAGCCATGTGGGTCTCCTTATAAGAAAAGGTCTTCGTGATTCATGCGGCTGAGATATTTCTGGATCTTACGGATTCCTTTTTGTTCGATCTGGCGGACCCGTTCCCGAGTGATATCCATTTTCTGCGCAATGTCCTGCAGGGTGCGTGTTCCTTTATTGTCCAGGCCGTATCGAAGGTCAATGACCATTCGTTCTTTTTGGGTCAGACGTTCGAGCAATTTGTCGAGGTTTTTCCGGTTGAAGTTGGAAATGAGGTCGTAATCGTCTTCCTTCTGTTCTTCGTAGACTTGATCAGGAATATCTTCGATGTCCATAAAGGGAGCGACTTTGTAGGTCTCGCCAACGGCCGAGGAGAGATCCAATGCCTGCAACAGGACCTTAGACTGTTTGGTGGTGATATCAAGTTTCTCAATAATTTCTTCTGCGGACGGAGTCCGATTAAGCTTGTGTGAAAGTTCAGAGTACAGGGCTTTCCACTTTTTCATCAGTTCAGTCATGTACGAGGGAATGCGTACATTCTTAAGTTTGTAGGAGATTGCACGATAAATGGTCTGTTTGATCCACCAGGACGCGTAGGTGCTGAAACGGCATCCTTCACCGGGATCGAACTTTTCAACGGCTTTCAGCAGGCCAAGGTTGCCTTCTTCAATCAGGTCAAGAAGAAGGGCTGGATTGTTGGAATACTGTCGGGCAATGCTTACGACCAGTCGGAGATTGGAGTTGATCATTCGTATACGGGCTTCATTATCTCCTTTGCGGATTTTATGTGCCAGGTCAATCTCCTGTTCCGCTGTGAGCAGGTTATATTTGCTGATTTCTTTCAGGTACGCGGAAAGACTATCCTGAAGCTGGGAATTGTCGTAATATGATTTTGTCGTCTTTTCGCTTTTGCTCATGTATCAGAAGGCTCCCATTACAGCACCGGAAAAGGTATTTATCGGTGCCTGTTCTCTCATATCTTCTGTGGCACCGGATAGATTTTTGAGCATGGTTTTCAGTTCTATGTATAATTCGTCATCATTGATCAGTTTTCCCACAGTTCCTTGTCCGTTCTTGATTTTACCGCTGATTGACGAAAGGTTGGCCAGTGTCTGTTTGAAATGAGCAGATGTTTCTTCGTCATTTAGAATGGAACCCAGAAACCCCTTTCCTTCGGCAATCTGATCGCTGATTTTAACGGCATTTTCTGCAAATTTGTCAAGTCGTTTGGAAAGCGTGGGGTCGTTTATCAGACGACCAATGGTTCCCTTGCCGCTTTTTATTGTGTCACTGATCGTCTTGGTGTTTTTCAGAATGGAACTCAGGTTTTCCCCCATGGTGCGGTCATTGATCAGGCGGGCGATCGGTCCTTTGCCGTCTTTGATTCGTGCGGTGATCTCCGACAGATTTTTGAGTGCGGTTTTCACACTGCTGCCCGTGTCTGCGTCGCTGACCAGCGCGCCTATCGCGCCTTTGCCCTGATCAATCTTTGAACTGATCGAAGCGATATTTCTCAGTATGGTCTTTACTTCTTCCGCGATTTTTTTGTCATTGACGAGTGTTCCGATGGTGCCGTCACTGGTGTTGATTTTTTCCGATGCGGTTTTAATGTTTTCAGTGAAATGTTGCAGGTTATCGATAATGGTGTTGATTTTTTCTCGATTTTCTGAAATCAGTTTGCCACCGGCAGTCATAATGCCTTCAACGGCAGTTCCTTCCAGTACGCCATCCGTGGACTGAGTACCGCTGGTGCCGGGACGTATGTCCAGTGACTTGCCTCCCAGTACGGTGTCTTCAATAACCGCGATGGAATAGTCCCGATACAGGGAGATGCCGCGACTAAGAGAGAGTGTGGCAATGATTCCATTTTCCGTGAGATTCAGTTCGCGGACTTCACCGATCTTCATGCCCGAATAACTGACTTTGCTACCGACTTTCAGGCCGTTGATGTGCGTAAAGCGAACGCGAAGCGTGGTCTGGTCCCCATTGCCTATGGAGAACTTGCCGAGAACGATCGTAATATAGCCCATGATCAGCAGGGCACTGAAAAACGTAAGTCCTACGGTAAGGTCTTTTTTATCCGGCATGTTTATTGTCACCTCGAATAAAGGCCCGGACAACCGGATCCGTAATGTCTCGGAATTCATCCGGTGTGCCGGTGGTAATGATTTTACCCTGGTAGAGCATGGAGACCCGGTCTGCGATGGCAAAGGCGCTGTCCATGTCGTGCGTGACAACGACCTGGGTTACATGAAATTTATCTCCTGCGTCTTTGATCATTTGATCAATGTCCGCAGCTTTGACCGGATCCAGACCGGTGGTGGGTTCGTCGTAGAGTACGATTTTTGGATCTCGGATCACGGCACGAGCCAGTCCGGCGCGTTTCTTCATTCCTCCGGATATGGCG
This sequence comes from uncultured Planctomycetota bacterium, assembly GCA_964524955.1. Classification (GTDB taxonomy): domain Bacteria; phylum Planctomycetota; class CAZGEP01; order CAZGEP01; family CAZGEP01; genus CAZGEP01. Next base: position 27,249 of record CAZGEP010000010.1, read on the forward strand.
TCCGGCATTTTTTCTGAAGCATCTTCCAGGCCGAGCAATCGGAGCTTTTCCATGACACGGCTGTGAATTTCTGTTTCGCTGAGATCGGTATGCTCCCGCAGAGGCAGCGCCACATTGTCAAAGACGCTCAGCCAGTTGATCAATGCCGCGGACTGAAAGAGAAATCCGATCTTTCGTCTGGCAGCTTCTATGTCCGGTATGCGGCCGGATGAAACCCGATGTCCGTCAACCGTCACGCTGCCGGAGTCCGGCTGCATCAATCCAATGATATGTTTGAGCGTAACGCTCTTACCGGTTCCGCTGCCGCCGATCAGGGCCAGGGTTTCGGATTTGCCGACAAACAGAGACAATCCATTGAGGATTTGTTTGTTGTCTAATTTTTTGGAGAGGTTATCAATGGTTATCATAATTAATAAAATATATTGGTCAGGTAGTATCCGATTATAATAATCAGGAGAAAGGAATTGATCACAGCCTTTCTGGTTGCCTGACCGACTCCAATAGCTCCCTGGCTTGCCCGCAGTCCCTGGCTGCAACCGACAGTAGCTATTATTATACCAAAAACCAGCGCTTTGAAAAGCCCGGTATAAAAAGCTTTTGGAAAAAATGTAAATAAATATTCCGTATGAAAGGCATCGACGGCCCGATCAAAGTAGGTGGCAAGGCTGACATTGAGCCGCGTACGGCTGACTATACCGCCGCCGAGGATGCCGATAATATTGGTAAATATGGTTACTACCGGACACATAACGGTCATGGCCGCAATTCGCGGCATGACCAGAAAATCCACCGGATCCACAGACATGACTTCCAAAGCATCGATTTCTTCAGAAACTTTCATAGTCCCGATTTCCGCGGCCATGGAGGATCCGACCGTGGCGGCCATGATTAAGGCGGTCATAAAGGGCCCCATCTCCCGGCACATGGAAATGGTAACCACCGTGCCAATGACTTCCTCCTGGCCGTAGCGGCTGAGTTCTATACCCGTCTGTGTGGCAAGAATCATTCCAGTAAAGACTGCAACAACCAGGGTGACGGGAAGGCTTTCGACCCCGCAGATATACATCTGTCGAAGAATGCTGTTTCGTCTTCGGACAACGCGGTTCATCCAGCCGAAGGCACGAACCATCATAATCAGTGAGTATCCCATACCACGTGACAGTCCAAGAATCGAGGAGCCCACAGCAGCGGGAATCGAAAGGATAAAGGATGTGCCGGTTATTTGATTGTCCATAACTGTGTATCCAGCAGTCCGGATCGGCCGTATCGAAGCGGTCTTTTTTCAATTATACGTGGATAAAAATCTCTGTAGAATCGTTCTTTATCCATAATTTCACCGCGAAAAATCCATAACAGGGTAAACCGTTTCTTCATGTTTTTTCTATGATACGTAATAAATCCCTTTAGGAAAGAAAATTTTTTTTCATTTTCACGCCGTTTATACTCCACCAGAAATGGATGCAGGTTGAACCGCGTTTCAACCTGAGAAAACCGGTGCTGCAGAAGCCCGAAAAAAAGACTGAACAGGTGTTTCCCGCCGGGGTGATATACGTGATGGACCAGATGAAAAAAGGGGGAGTAGTTTTCCTCAAATCCTTTGGCTCCGGCCTTTTCCCGAAATGGCCAGATGGATAGAATGGAAAATTCGCGCTCGTTGTTCTCTTTTTTCCAGGAAGACATGAAGGGCCAGAGTTTCACGTACTCATCATGCGTCTTTTTTCGTGTGTTGGTTTTATGGAATGCCCAGAAAAGCGGCAGCATCCAAACTCGTGTCGTTTGTCCGATTTTACTGATTTCGTTTTCCATGCGGCCAAAGGGCCAGAGCCAGTAAATCCGTGTTTTCTTCCCTTTTCGCATAAAACCGCTCAGGGGCCAGAAGTCGCGACGGACAAAATCTCTGCCGTTGGCAATGACGACAAGGGGGTAGGGCATCTTGAATTCCTTGAATCCGTGCTTGCTGTTTCGGCTGTACTGAAAGAATGGAAAGAGAACGGTGACTCGCTTGAGATGTTTCGAAGTTGTGTATCCAAAGAGCGGAAACGAAAAAAAGGTAAAAACCGGTGTTGGCGTGTTGATGTAATTCCGCTGCCAGATAAAAAACGGCCATAGAAAGAAGTTGCGCCAGAATATTATCTCACTGTTGTCGCGGCTATGCTTGGTGTGCCGGCCGAACAGTGGCAAAATACGGAATCCGTTGTGTCCGCCGCCGGCGGTATGTTTGATAAATGGATAGAGGAAGTAACGGGTGTAGACGTCCTTGTATACGGCGCGTGCAAAAAGGGGAAAAAGAAAGACATCAATAATGTCTTTGCCGAGTTTTCCTTTAAGCCGTCCACCAAATGGAAACAGCATGAAATAAGGGCCTTCTTCAGGATCATTTCCGTAAAAGACAAAGGGGAAGAAGGCAAAATCCGTATCATATCCGCCGGAAAGTTTCTTTCTGGCGGAAAAAAACACCAAAGGGAGTATCCGGAATTTTTTTTCGTCCGGATTGGCTTTGTAGTGAACGAGCGGCCAGAGAAACTGAATTTCTTCAAAAATATTTTTTCCGTCTTCAACGGATTTCTTGTAAGTAATCAGTGGCCTGAAGTTAATTTTATAGCAATCAATTTCAGTTTCTTTTTCGCTTGTGAAGTGTTTGTGGAAATGGCTGAATATGGGCGGGAAGATATCTTCGGCAGAGACGGATGATGAAGCAGCAATGGATACAAATAGTAACGGTATTATATATTTTTGCATGAACACTATGTGCCAAAGACCTGCAACGACTGGAGTTCGCAAAAAACAGTTCCGGATATACGTATCCGGAACGATCAGGCCAGGGAAGGGCTGGCCGGAAGAATGCCGTACAATTCCTGGCGCAGAAATTTATTGACATCATCCCGATTCTGAACGGAATAGATTATGTCGACAAGCCGTTCCGCCTTGGTTATGGTTACGGACCGGATGATTTTTTTAATTTCCGGTATGGACTGATAAATTACGCTGATCTGTTCGATACCCAAGCCAAGGAGCAGGATAATATACAGCGGATCGCTGGACATTTCACCGCAAATGCTTACCGGTGTTCCGGTCGCCTTGCCGGTTTCGATAACCATCCGAATTAGACGGAGTACGGCCGGGCTGGCAGGTGAATAAAGCGATGCTACCCGTTCATTGTTCCGGTCTACAGCGTTGGTATATTGAATCAGATCATTGGTTCCGATGCTGAAAAAATCAACTTCTTCCGCAACGGTATCGGCGAGCAGTGCGATGGATGGAACTTCTACCATGATACCGAGCGGAACATCTGAATTGTGCGCAATGTTGTCGCGTGTGAATTCGTCGGAAACATTCTGGATAATGTTCTTTGCCCAATGGAGTTCCTCCACGGTTGTAATCATGGGCAGCAGCATGCGGACATCTCCGCGGACAGCGGTCTTCAAAATCGCGCGGACCTGGTCGATAAAGAGCTGTGGTTGCTCCTGGCAGAGCCGGATGGAACGGCAGCCAAGATATGGATTTTCTTCCTTGGTACCCGTGGTTTCCTTTCGGAATTTATCCGCGCCAAGGTCCAGAGTGCGAATCACCAGTGGCCGGCCGTTTAGCATGTCGAGCGATTTGGTGTAGGCGCGGGTGTGGGTGTTCTCAGTCGGAATTTTTTTGTTCTGCAGAAAGAGGTATTCCGTGCGGTACAGGCCGATTCCTTCGGCACCGTTTTCAAGGCATTTCTTGATTTCTTTGGGGAACTCAATGTTGCCGAATATCTGGATGCGGAACCCATCCATGGTTTCAGACGGAAGCAGGCGTTCAAAGTATATCCGCCGTTCAAAGGAAAAATACTTTTTAACCGATGACCGATACTTTTCAAGAACGGCTTTGTCCGGTGCGATGATAACAATACCCTTGTTGCCGTCAATGATCACCAGATCACTTCCGGAGACGTCAGTGGAAACTGTTTCCAGACCGGCAACTGCCGGGATGCCCATGGCACGGGACATGATCGCGGCATGAGAGGTTGCACCTCCAAGGTCGGTCGCGATCCCCTTGATCATTTCCGTATTCAATGAGGCGGTTTGAGCCGGAGTCAGTTCGCGAGCGATCAACGCGACTTTCTGGTCAATGATGTCCAGTTCTTTGCGGCTTTCACCGAGCAGCTCAGCAATCAGCATCTTCTCGATCGCCTGGATATCCGCAACCCGTTGATTCAGATATTCGTTATCCATGGAGTTGAGAACCTTCATGTATTTCCGAAGCACACGCGACACAGCGTATTCAGCTTTAAACAACTTATCCTTGATGCGGTCAAGGATTTCGGTTGTGAATTTCTTGTCGCTCAGAATGCCGACATGGGCTTCAAAGATTTCAGCCAGGTCTTTGCCGATGTCGCGAGCAACGTTTTTGTAGGTTTTGCGGGTCTGCTCAATAACGGCGTCGCGAGCTTCAAGAAAACGCGCGGACTCTTTTTCAATTTCTTTTTTAGAGATAAAGCGCTGCGGAATTTGATAATCTTCGCTGAGAAGGATAAACGCTTTTTGTATGGTAATGCCCGGTGATACTGGAATGCCGCGTAATACTTCCATCAATCTTCCCCGAATCTGCTGTCAAAGAGCTCTCGGAGCGCTGAAACGGCCTCTTTGCTGTCTGTACCGTCTGCCATGATTGTCAGTGAATCTCCCTTGCCTGCACCGAGCATCAGGATGTTAATGACGCTCTTGGCATCTACTTTGTTGCCGTTAAATCGCAAGTAGACCTCTGCAGTAAATTTCTGAGCCATTTCAGCGATTTTCATCGCGGGTCTGGAATGCAGGCCGAATTTGTTTTTCAGGTTAACTTTTTTTTGCGTTTTCATTTCTGTATATCTCCATCAGCGCCCGGGAGAGTTTGTCCGGGTGATGATGAATAAAGTGGGAATTATTGACAACATCAGCGTGGATTATTGTATATCCTTTGGATTCAATGTCCTGGGTGCTGCCTTGGGTTACGGGTTCGGAGCCGACATCCATATATTTTTTCCGATAGGCTTCATCAATCGGTCCGTTGTTGACCAGTACCCGATCAATGATTTTATGCGCTGTATGACGCGCAAGTGCATTGACATGGTCCTCTACGCTGAATCCTGATGTCTCACCCGCCTGGGTCATGGTGTTGCAGACATAGATTTTTGTCGCACGGCTTTTCACCAGGGCATCTTCCATACCGTTGATAATGATATTCGGGATCACGCTGGTAAAAAGGCTCCCGGGCCCGTAAACGATAAGGTCGGCTTCACGGATCAGGGTTTTAATCTCATCACTCACATCTCCGGGTGGGGGATTAAGTTTAATGCGCGAGATTTCTTTGGTGCATTTGGAGATGGCATCCTGTCCTGTTGTTTTGGTACCGTCCGGATGGACCGCTTCCAGTGTCAGCTTCTTGGGCACAACCGGAACAACGCGCCCGCGTACAGATAGAATATTGTGCGCTTCGTAAACGCCATCGGCAAAGCTTCCCTTGACCTTGGAAAGAACCGCCAACAGGAGATTACCGAAACAATGACCGGAAAATTCTGAATCTTCGAATCGGTACTGCATGATATCTTCCATCAGCGATTCGGATTCCGCCAATGCGACCAGACAGTTTCGAATATCACCAGGTGGGGGGATATCCATGTCGGTTCGCAGCCGTCCGGAGCTGCCGCCATCGTCCGCGACGGTGGTAACTGCAGTGATCTGGCGGGTGTATTTTTTGAGGCCGGAGAGGAGGTTAAACAGTCCGGTGCCGCCGCCGAAAGCAATAACTTTCGGTCCCTGGCTGAGTCCCCTTTCTTCATAGGCCAGGTCGACCAGCCCCCGCCTGGGGGCTGGATTCCGTTTGACATACAGGTCTTCAACGGATTTGACCAGGCAGATGACCCCGGTGATAACACAGATAAATCCTACACTTATCAGCGCAGCAGAAAGCCGGAAAAGAAAACCCTGCATGGTGGTTTCTTTGTCAATCAGGGGATTGGCCAGAAGACCGAACGAAAGGCTCATGGTGCCGCTGACCAGCATCATCATCCCGATCGATATGACAATCACCCATCGTTTGATCTTCAGACCGGGATAAATCCATTTCCAGTTAATTTTCAGCATGGTTCCTGTCTTTACTCGTCAACGGTAAAGCGTCCGCTTTCCCTTGACTTGCGATTTTTGACCTTGTCCTTAAGCCTCGAAAGCTTTACTTCCAGAATATCGTGCAGTTTATCAATGGCTGCAGGAATATCATCAGACTGTTTTTTTGCGATAATCGGATTTTGCTTGTAAATACGGCAGATTACCTCAACTTCAAAGTGATTGTCTTCTTTTGAAACCACGGTCTCCACGTTTTTCAACATATCGAGGTATTTTTCAAGCTTGCTGATTTTTTCCCTGATGTATTGCTTGGTGCCTTCATCAATTTCAGTATGGCGGCTTGAAATGTCGATGGATAACATACAACCTCCAGTAAAATAAAATAAGGACGTGTGAGAATAACATACCTTATATTCAGAATTGTGTTTCGGTGTGGAAAGGTATAAGCCGAAACACCACAGAATGTTAATTATACGAATAATCCCCTGTGCGTCAATCAAAATTATGCTTGCTTATCGGTCAATCGGTAACCCAATAAACACCATTCCTCGGTTCGATTATCCGATGCGACGATGGATTACGTATCAGGCCTAAGACGCTTCTTCTATGGCGGTTACAACATTATCAAATATGCTTTCCGGTTTGCCTGTGCCGGCGACGGATTTAAGAATTCCCTTGTTTTTATAAAAGTCCACCAGAGGGGCGGTGTTTTTGTGGAAAACGTCCAGTCGGCTTTTTACTGTTTCTTCTGTATCATCGGGCCGTTGAATAACCTTTCCGCCGCATTTTTCACATTTTCCGTCTTCAGGGGGAGGATTTGTATTGGTGTTATATACGTTTCCGCATGCTTCACAGACACGCCGGGATGTAATACGGCCGACCAGTTCCTCTTCCGGAACGTTGAAATAAATAACCGCACCCAATGTCTGGTTGAGTTTGTTTGCCAGAAGTTCGTCCAGCATTTCGGCCTGTGCGAGATTTCGGGGAAATCCGTCGAGGATATATCCCTTGCCGCAATCGTCGTCTGCCAGGCGGCTGACAATAATCTCACCGATAATATCGTCCGGTACAAGCTGTCCGGATCGGGTAAAGCTTTCCGCCTTTTTACCCAGTTCAGTGCCTTCGGAGATATTTTTTCTAAGAATATCTCCGGTGGATATTTGAGGGATGCTGTATTTCTCAACAATTTTTTCCGCCTGAGTTCCTTTGCCAGCTCCGGGTGCTCCCAATAAAATCAGTCTCATCAACAATCTCCTTGAATAATTGGTTTTCACTATTATATTGCGCATACGAAATAATCAATAAATTATTATATTATTTCAGATTCGCTTGACTGCCGGAAGATAGTGTATAAAATCGTTTATTACTTCATACTCAATCTATTGTAAGGATGATAATCCATGACTCCTGAACCGAACGTAAATGCCATGCTCATATGCGATCATGTAATTGTAGATAAATTTACAGGTAAAAAGAGTCTGATCGGTATTTTTGAGAACATCAACAGCCCGATTTTTCCGGTTGCCCACCCGACATTGAGCATTTACATCAGTCTGACTGATGCGCAAGGAAAATACAAGATCGGTCTGAAGGTGGTGGATCTTGAGACAGACAAACAGGTCGGAGGGGCGGATATTCCGGAAATCGAGGTTCATGACCGGCTGGCTACCAGTGAAGTTATAATGAATATGCGCGGGATTCGATTCGCGCATCCCGGTAAGTATGTCTTTAATATTTATGCGAACGATTATCCAGTGGGCAGCAAAACCTTTTCAGTGGTCAAGGTTGAGGGCGGCAAACCCAATGAGTGATACCGGGATTGTTTTTATCGGAGCCGGAAGGACCGGTACCATTCTGTGCCGGATGGTCGCTGACGCTGGATTTACGGTCAACGGTATCGCAAGCAGAAATCCTGAATCCAGCAAAAAGGCTGCGGCTCTGGCTGGTGTGCCGGATTTCGGCAGCCAACTTTCGCATGCAGCTGCCCGGGCGGATGCACTTTTTTTGACCGTACCGGATGCAGAGATTCGCACGGTTGTACCCCGTTTATGTACAACTGTAAAAAAAAATGCGATTGTGATGCACTGCAGCGGAGCACTGAGTTCTGATGTGCTTGCAGACTTTCGGAAGAACGGCGCATCTGTGGGATCGCTTCATCCGCTCCGCTCCTTTGCCTCGCCGGATTGTGACCTTGACGACAGGCAAAAAATATTCTTTTATTTTGAAGGCGATTCAACAGCGGAAACCTTTTCTCGAAGATTGACGCATGACCTGAAGGCTGAATTTTATCGAATCCGCACAGAAGACAAGCCCATGTATCATGCCGCGGCAGTCATCTCCAGCAACTTTCTGGTTGCTCTCCAGCATTATGCACTCTCCTGTATGGAGTCGGCCGGTATTCAGCGAGAACAGGGACTGGCTTCTCTGCTGCCGCTGATTCAAAGCACAGTGGACAACATGGCTTCCTCGGGGGTGCCTGATGCAATGACCGGTCCTGTGGAGCGGGGAGATACAGATACCCTTCTCCGGCATTTGACTGCCATGAAACGAAGCGGATTTCCGAACGAACTGTATATTTGCGCTGCCCGTGAAGCGGTTGCCGTGGCAATGGATAAACATGCACCCGGCGCTTCGAAATCAGCGGAGATCCTTGAACTTCTGGCAAGCTTCAGCGCTCACAGGTAATCAGCGCATGCGCCAATGACCGTGTGAAACGGAATCTGCTTGACTATCGCTATTGACCCCGATAAAATAAGCAACATATGCTTAGAAATTCAGGAGAACAGTGTGACCGAAACGATGGATAAACATCAGCTGCGATTCGAAGTGGAATTATACGAGGATATCCTGCAGCGAGATCCTTCCAATATGCAGACCCGGCTTCAACTGGCCTACAATTATTATTATCTGGGCAGGGAAGACGGCAGTGCTGAGGACTTCAGGAAGTCCCTTTCGCACGATCTTATTCTGCACAGGGATGAACCGGAAAACTCCACGCATCTGTATAATATTGCCTGTGATTATGCACTGCTCGGTGACAAAGACCAGTCTTTTCAGTTTCTGGAAAAGGCGGTTAGTCGCGGAGTGGATTATGAGATGCTGGAGAACGATTCTGATTTTGATTCCCTTCGTGAAGAGAAACGGTTTCACCAGATTCTAAGTGATGCGAAGAACCAGTTCAACGTAAATGGAGAACGCCATGTGTGATTTGCCGACCAAAATAAAAGAAGCCGCACAAGCGGTTCAAGAAACAATAAGCAATCGGCCTGATTTTGGAATCGTACTCGGAACCGGACTGGGCAAGCTGGCAGACGAAATTGATGTGAATGCGGAAATGGCATACAGTCAGATACCGCATTTCCCGGGTACAACCGTGGACACGCATGCCGGCAAAATGATTGCCGGCACAATTGACGGCCGAAATGTTATTGCCATGAGCGGAAGGTTCCATATGTATGAGGGGTACAGCCTTGAGCAGATCACGCTGCCGGTGCGCGTTATGAAGGAACTGGGGGTTTCGGTCCTGATTCTGTCCAATGCCTCCGGTGGTATGAATCCCATGCATTCGGTCGGGGATATCGTGATTATTGAAGATCATATTAATCTGATGGGCGCAAATCCGCTGATCGGACCGAACGTCGATGAACTCGGACCGCGATTTCCGGATATGTGTATGCCCTATGACAGACAGCTGATGGAGGCAGCGGAAGCGGCTGCGCTCACGCATGGTGTGAAGGCGCATCGCGGCGTGTATGTGGGAGTTTCCGGACCCAATCTTGAAACGCGTGCTGAATACCGTTTTCTGCGCACGATTGGTGCGGATGTTGTTGGAATGAGCACCATACCGGAAGTGCTGGTCGGTGTGCATGCCGGTCTGAAGATTCTTGCATTTTCGATTATCACGGACCGCTGTCTGCCGGATTCGCTGCAACCGGCGAACATTGAAGAAATAATTGCTGTGGCCAACAGCAGTGAACCCAAATTAAGCCGAATTGTTAAAACCGTAATTTCAGACAGCCAACTATAAACTACCAGACAGAGGATTGCAGAGCATGACCTTTCTCGAACTTGCTGAAAAAAGGACTTCGATCCGATCGTATACGGACCAGGCAGTTGACGATGAAAAGCTGAACAGCGTATTGGAAGCCGGACGGCTGGCGCCTTCGGCCTGCAATATCCAACCGTTCCATATAATTGTAATTCAGCGCGCGGAAACAAAAGAGAAACTGCGTGACGCGTATAACAACGAATGGTTCATCAAGGCGCCTGTGATTCTTGCTGTATGCGCAGAACCGGCCAAGGCATGGAAGCGCGGAGACGGTATGAATTACTGTAATGTGGATGCCGCCATTGCCATGGACCACATTACGCTGGCTGCTGCCGATATGGGGCTGGGTACATGCTGGATTGGTGCGTTCAAGCCCGACAAGGCGCGCCAGGCCCTGTGCCTGCCGGACGGGATTGAGCCGGTAGCCATGACACCGCTTGGGTACACGAATCAGAACCGCAACGCAACGAAAAGGAAAGAGTTGAATCAGCTGATTCATTACGAACAATACGGCAACAAAGAGCAACCAGAGTAAAGGAGTATTTCCGTTGAAGAAGCACGTATTCACCCCTGTGGACGCATCTGTAAATCTCGCTGAAAAAGAAAAAGAGATTCTGGCGTTCTGGGACAACGAAAAGGTTTTTGAAAAGAGCGTGGAATCGCGAAGGGGCACGGGGCGGGATTATACATTTTACGACGGTCCGCCCTTTGCAACAGGTTTGCCGCATTACGGTCATTTGCTTGCCGGTACAATCAAGGATATTATTCCGCGGTACTGGACCATGAAGGGATATTGTATTGAAAGGCGTTTCGGCTGGGACTGTCACGGACTTCCTGTTGAAAATGAAATGGAGAAACAGCTGGCGCTTTCCGGGAAAAAGGAAATTGAAGACTTTGGTGTGGATAAATTTAATGAATCCTGTCGAGGTATTGTGTTGCGCTACACCGAGCAATGGCGGGAAACGGTCCGGCGAATCGGCAGATGGGTGGATTTTGAGAACGATTACAAAACCATGAACCCGGATTACATGGAAACCATCTGGTGGGTATTCAACCAGTTGTGGGAGAACGATCTGATCTACGAGGGATACTGCGTTCAGCCGTATTGTCCCAGGTGCTGTACACCGCTGTCCAATTTTGAAACCAATCAGGGGTACATGGACCGGGAGGACCCGTCCATTACCATTAAAGTGGAACTGTCCGATACCCCAAAAACGTTTCTGCTGGTCTGGACAACAACTCCCTGGACCCTGCCATCCAATGCAGCGGTTGCTGTGGGGGAGGATATCGACTACCTTAAGGTTCGGGACGGAGAAGAATGCTACATCATTGCCGCGGCGCGGATTGGACAGTATTACAAGAGTGAAGACGAATACGAAATCGTGGAGCGACTCAAGGGAAAAGAACTTCTCGGTTTACGCTATGAACCGATCTTCGACTATTTCCGGGAAAAGGCCAATGAAAAGGCCTTTCATGTATATGCCGCAGATTACGTGACCACGGAAGACGGTACTGGACTGGTTCACCAGGCACCGGCATTCGGTGAACTGGACTTTAACCTGGGCCGTGATGTGGGCCTGCCAGTATTCAACCCGGTGGATGAAGAGGGAAAATTCACACAGGAAGTGCCGGATTACCAGGGCGTGTGGGTAAAGGAAGCCGATCCGCAAATCATCAAACGACTCAAAAAGATGGGGGTGCTGATACACCGGGGACAAATCAAGCACAGTTATCCGCATTGTTACCGATGCGACGAGCCGCTGATCTACAAGGCCATATCTACGTGGTTCATGAAAATTGATCCAATCAAAGAACGGATGCTGGACAACAACAGGAAGATCAACTGGGTGCCCGACCATATCCGAGACGGCCGTTTCGGCAAATGGCTGGAAGGTGCACGGGACTGGAATCTGTCCAGAAACCGTTTCTGGGGAACTCCGATTCCGGTGTGGAAGTGCGCATGCGGGTGGCAGAAGTGCGTGGGCAGCATTCAGGAACTTTCCAAGCTCTCTGGTGAAACAATCACAGATCTTCACAAGCATTTTATGGATGACATCACTATCCCGTGTCCGCAGTGCAGTATGATGGCATCGCGAATTCCAGAAGTTTTTGACTGCTGGTTTGAAAGCGGTTCCATGCCGTATGCCCAGAATCATTATCCCTTTGAAAATCGGGAATGGTTTGAGGAAAATTTTCCTGCGGACTTTATTGCCGAGGGGCTGGATCAGACTCGGGGGTGGTTTTACACACTGCTGGTTCTCTCCACTGCGCTCTTTGACAAGCCTGCATTCAAGAACGTTATTGTTAATGGCATTGTGTTGGCCGAAGACGGCCGCAAGATGAGTAAACGTCTTAAAAATTATCCGCCGCCGGACAGTATGTTTGATAAATACGGCGCAGATGCTTTGCGTCTGTTTCTGATTGATTCTCCGGTGGTCCGTGCCGAAGACCTCAAGCTTTCGGAAAAAGGGATTGAAACAATCCTGCGGGCGGTGATGTTGCCGCTGTGGAATGCGTACAGTTTCTTTGTTACATATGTGAATATCGACGGCTGGCGTCCAGCCAAACAGTGGGAATACAGCAGCAATGAGCTGGATAAATGGATTCTGTCCAAGCTGCAGACGCTGCTCGAAAATATCAATCGGGAAATGGACGAATACAGCCTGTATAAAGTGGTGTCGCCCATGGTTGAATTTATCGAATACCTGACTAACTGGTATATACGACGGAGCCGCAGACGTTTCTGGAAATCCGAAAATGACAGCGATAAGAAAGACGCATATGAGACGCTGTACCGTGTGCTGGTAACATTTGTCAAAGCCCTGGCGCCGTTTTTGCCGTATATTTCCGAAGAGATTTATCGAAACCTGGTGGGATCCGTGGATCCGGACGCTCCCTGCAGTGTTCACCTGTGTGATTACCCTCAGGCGGATGCGCGTGTGCAGGACACGGAAATCGAGCAGCGAATGGACACGGCCCGGACGGTTGCAGCGCTCGGTCGTTCTCTTCGCGCCAAGTCCAAGGTTCGAATTCGCCAGCCGTTGTCTGAACTGGTTGTGGCTGTAACGGATAAAACAACACGGACCATGATCGCGGACAAGTCGGATATGATTTGTGAAGAGCTGAATGTCAAAGATGTTATTCTGGCTGAAGATGAAACCGAGTATATCCGAAAGAAGGCCAAAGCCAACTTCAAGGTGTTGGGCCCGAAGCTGGGCAAGAAGATTAAGGATGTTGCCGCGGAAATCGAAAAACTTGATGCCAAGAGCATTGCAGCAATTGAATCCGGTCAGACCGTTACCGTTGCCGGGGCCGAAATTGCTCAAAAAGATATTGACATCCGGCGGGAGGAGAAGAAGCACCTGCTGGTCGCCAATCAGGGAACGATCAGCGTGCTGATGAATACCGAGATAACACCGGAACTGAAACTTGAAGGCATGGCACGGGAAATGGTTAACCGGATTCAAAATCAGCGCAAGGAGGCTGATTTTGATGTGGCGGACCGGATTGCTCTTCGGGCGAATCTTGCCGGTGAATTCAGGGACGCCTTTAAAAAGCACCAGGAATATATTGCCTCCGAGGTTTTGGCAAGTAGCATTGAACTGACAGAAAGCCCGGATTCAACGGTTGAATTTGAGAAAGAATACGATATCGACGGCACATCAGTATGGTTTGGAGTGAGTCGGGTATGAAAAAGATTGGAATCTTATTGTCCGGATCAGGAACAACCTTTGAGAATATCTGCGTGCATATTGACAAGGGAGAGTTGTCTGCTGAAATTGCTGTTGTGGTCTCCAGCCGCAGGGATGCCTATGGTTTGAAGCGTGCGGAACGTCGGAGTATTTCCAGCGATGTGGTTTCATCATCTGAATTCTTAAATCCGGAATTCAGCAGAGAGATCACCCGGATTCTTAAGGACTATTCTGTAGATATCGTTGTAATGGCTGGTTTTATGTGTTTTTATGATATACCGCCGGAATTTGAATACAAGGTGCTCAATGTTCATCCAGCCTTGCTTCCAGCGTTCGGCGGCCAGGGAATGTACGGCGAACATGTTCACCGTGCTGTGCTGGAATACGGGGCAAAAATCACCGGGTGTACAGTTCATTTTGTACACGGCGAATATGACTCCGGTCCGGTAATCATGCAGGCGCCTGTTGCGGTTGCAGAGGACGACACGCCGGAGAGTCTTGCGCATCGGGTTCAGGAAATGGAGAGAACCCTATACCCCAAAGCAATTGACCTGGCATGCACCGGCAGACTGCGTGTTCAGGGACGTAGAACTTTCATCACTGAGGAGAACAGCGAATGAACAAAGACATGATGGACGAATTGAATCGAATTGCAGCCAAAATGCAGCAATTCCGGGGGTCTCTTTGAGATCGACAGAAAAGCTGAAGACATTCAAGAATACAACAAAAAAATGGAAGCTCCCGATTTCTGGGATAATCCGGATGCTGCGCAGAAAATCATTCGGAAAATGCAGAACGCAAAGTCTTCTGTGGATGATTGGACCGATGTTGACGGGGCCGTTACAAACCTGAAAGGGCTGGCTGAGCTTGCTGAAGAGGAAAATGATCCGGAGCTGGACAAGGATATTGAAAAAGAGTTTACTGAACTCAAGAGAAAGTTCAGCCGCTTTGAATATAAAACCATGCTTTCTGGTCCCAATGACTCCAGCGACGCATACCTGAATATCCATTCCGGAGCAGGCGGCACCGAGTCCTGCGACTGGGCAGATATGCTTCAGCGCATGTATCTCAGATGGACGGAGAGAAAGAAATATAAATGCAGTATTCTCTCTACGGTTCCAGGCGATGAGGCTGGGATCAAGAGCGCGACCATCCGGATTCAGGGAAATCTGGCCTACGGATATCTGAAGGCTGAAACTGGAGTACACAGACTTGTGCGGATATCTCCGTTTGACTCAAACAAACGCCGCCATACGTCGTTTGCGTCCGTTGATGTTGTTCCGGAATATGACGATATGAATGAAATTGAGATTGTGGACCCGGAGTTGAAGGTGGATACGTATCGCGCAAGCGGCGCCGGCGGTCAGCATGTGAATACAACCGATTCCGCGGTTCGGATAACACATTTACCGACCGGTGTGGTGGTCCAGTGTCAGAATGAGCGGTCTCAGTTTCAGAACAAGGCCCAGTGCATGAACCTTCTTCGCGCCAAACTGATGCAGCTGGAAGAAATTAAACGCAAGGAAGAATTGAATAAACTCTACGGAGAGAAGGGCGAGATTGCGTGGGGCAACCAGATACGGTCGTATGTGATGCAACCGTATCAGATGGTTAAAGACCATAGAACCGGAACCGAGTCTTCTGCAGTAATGAAGATTCTGGACGGTGAAATTGACACGTTTATTGAGGATTATTTGCGTAAGAACGCATAACACGGAAAGGAGTTTCTCATGATACGTTTGAATGGCAGAACATTGGTATGGATGGCCGTTTTAATGGTAGCTGTTTTTTCTCAGCGTGTAACCGTAACTGGAGCGGAAAAAGAGGACCGGGCCGGTGCGGTTATTGAAGAAGCTGTGGCGCTGATGGAAAGTGAATTTTCTCAGGAGCAGGAAAAAGGAATCAATATGCTTAGTGATATTGATGATGTACGGTTGCTCCAAAGCTACGGGGTTGTTGATCAACTCTGGAAAGTGGTTCAAAACCGTAAGAGCCGGGATATGGTTCGATCAAAGGCGATTTGGTCTTTGGCTGCAATCCGGAAAAAAGGTGGCAGGGTTTCTAACTTTCTTGCGGAAATGAACAAGCTTCTCAGTGACACCAGTGAGCAAAAACGAGTTCGGCGCTCTATTATCGAGGTTTTTGTAACACATGAAAGCGCAGACAAGGTGGATTTGGATGCCCGAAGAATGCTCAGCACTATGGAAAAAATATTAAACAGCAAGCGGGAAAGTCTGTATGTGAAGAAAAGTGTTTTCAAGGCATTAAGTGAATTCGGTATCAGCTCGGAAAAACTTCTTTCCGTGGCCATGCGGGTCCTGAAAAATCCTACATCTCCGATGAAAAAGCCTGCAATTAATGCTCTGTTTAATATATCACGGAAGAACAGGGACATTACGGACAAGCGGATCGGTGATATTATGGAACGGATTGCCAAAGAGGACAAAGAAACTCAAACCCGGGCCATGAGCCTGAAAGTGCTTGGATATATTATCCGAAATAAGGGAGGCGATGCGTTTACGGACTGGCGGGAATGTATCGAAGAGTCCTTGAACTCCAAGGAAACGGAAATCGCTCAGGCAGCGAGTTACGCGGTAGCAGTGGCTGGCCTGGACAAATCCATTGATAAAGTTGTTGATTTATACAAAAAAACCGATGACGATGACATGAAGGTCTATCTGCTGAAGATCTTTGGCGCATATTCCGCGAAAATACTTTCTGAAAAGAATGTTGCACGGAGCAAGCGAAAACCCATTCTGGAAATTCGGGATATGGCTGCCGCGGACCTGGTTAAAAAGGAAGTCAAGGAGGATCGGAAATACGCCATATGTTATTTTATGGACGGTCTGGGTAGATCCTATATTACCAAAGACATCATCAGCGCATTAATCTTAAATCTGAATAACAAGAATGATGATGGCCAAGGCCTGTACGGAATTTGCCTGGATATGCTTGAATTGTATACCGGTCAGAATTTCGGCTCTGATCTGAAGGCCTGGGTCAGCTGGTGGAAAATGGAAAGCCTGAAATGGAAATCGGAATATTGAATTGAAAAAGGAGGACATCTTGAAGCCGTATTTATTTGTACCCGCTCTGATCTTTCTGTTTATGCTGTCATCATGCGGTCCCAGAATCAAACCGGCGGAAACGGTTCAGATCAGCGATCCCTCTTTTGAAAAGGGGCAGGATGAATATCTTAAGGGAAAATACAGAAATGCCGAACGTTTTTTCAGGGAATATCTTGTTAAAATCCAGGATCCCCTGAGAACGGTCTCTGCCGAATACTGGCTGGGCATGTCCTTGATGAAACAGGAAAAATATGCCCAGGCGCTGGAACTCTTTTCTGAAATTAACAAACGCCATGCATCTTCACGGCTATGGAATTTGATTCAGAAGGCGAAGGCAGATACCTATTTCTGCATGAAAAACTATTCCGAGGCAGTCTCCCGTTATGAACGCCTTGAACGGAAAACCGCAGACAACGTCAATCGGGCGGAAATTGTATACAAGAAGGGAATTTGTCAGATCCGTACCCGTGACTTTTATCTGGGCAAGCGAACCCTTGCCCGTGTACTGTCCGATTATCCAAAGACATTTTTTGCGAAACGAGCGGCTGAAACACTGGAAGAATGCGAAGGATATTTCTTTGTTCAGGTGGGGGCATTTACGAAACGCGATTCTGCGGAAGAGGTTATGCGAAAGGCATCGGACAAGGGATATACTGCGTATGTCCGGGTCATGAGCGTTGGGGATTGTAAAATGTATTCGGTCCGTGTCGGCAGGCTCAATGATTACAATGCAGCGCTGTCCTTTGCTGCAAGGCTTCGCAAGGCCGGATTTAATACGGTTGTCAAACCCTAAAATAAACCCAGTACAGTGGAGAGAAAGCTATGAGGTTTTTCGTTGATTCAGCGGATGTAGACGAAATTAGAAAACTGACGGAAATGGGCGTGGTCGCCGGTGTGACCACCAACCCGACTCTGATATCCAAAACCGGGAAAAAGACCCGGGTTGTTATTCAGGAAATTTGCGAGGTGGTAAAAGGCCATGTGTGCGCAGAAACGATCGGATTGAGCGCTGATGAAATTATCAAAGAAGGCCGGGAACTTGCTGCTATTGCTGAAAATGTTGTGATTAAAATACCGGTCACAGAGGACGGAATCCGCGCAGTATCCGCGTTGTCCGAAGAAGGCATTAAAACAAATGTTACACTGGTTTTCTCCGCTCTGCAGGCGCTGCTGGCAGCCCGGGCAGGCGCAACCTATGTCTGCCCCTTTGTCGGCCGCGTAGATGATACCGGGACAGAGGGCATGAATGTGATCGCAGAAATACGTCAGTTGTTCGATGTGCATGCGATTCTTACTGAAATCATTGTGGCCAGTATCCGCAATTCCCTTCATGTGAAGGATTCAGCACTGATTGGTGCTGACATTGCAACGGTTCCACCATCGGTTTTCAGCTCGCTGCTCAAGCATCCGCTTACGGATGCGGGAATTCAAAAATTCCTTGCAGATGCGGAGAAAATATAAGATGTCAACTGACAGAAAAAAGAATCAGAAACGATCCGCTGGGAAACGGAGAAAGGATGCTGCTGCTCTTGCGGGCATGCAGCGTGACATTTCGGTGTCTGAATTTTTCTCTAAGAACCGTCATCTGCTTGGATTTGACAATCCAAGAAAAGCCCTGTTGACTACAGTCAAGGAAGGGGTGGATAATTCCATGGATGCCTGCGAAGAGGCAGGTATTCTGCCGGATATTTTTATTCAGATCGAACAGATCAGTGAAACCCGTTTTATCGTTCGCATTCAGGACAATGGCCCGGGCATTGTAAAAAAACAGGTTCCGATGATCTTTGCCAAACTGCTCTATGGTTCTAAATTCCATCGATTGAAGATGTCGCGCGGACAGCAGGGAATCGGCATTTCTGCTGCCGGCATGTACGGTCAACTGACGACCGGCAAGCCGGTGAAAATTACATCGCGTACAGGCCCCAAGCGAAGAGCACATTATTTTGAACTTGTCATCAATACACAGAAAAATAAGCCGGAAATCCTTAAAGACGAAGAAGTGGAATGGGAGGGCGTGGCGCATGGAACGCATGTAGAGATTGAACTGGAAGGGAAGTTCCTGCGGGGGCGGCAGTCGGTAGACGAGTATCTTAAGGAAATGGCTGTTGCCAACCCACATGCTTATATTGTTTATCAGCCGCCGGACGGCGATGCCGTTGAATATGAACGAACCATTTCCGATCTTCCGGAGGAGCCCGGGGTAATCAAACCGCATCCATACGGTGTAGAACTTGGTTTGCTGATGAAAATGCTTAAGGGGACAAAATCAAGAACAGTCAGCGGTTTTCTTAAAACTGAATTTTCCAGAGTAAGTCCAAAAGTGGCCGCTGAGATTTGTGAAAGAGCAGGAATAACCACCAACACATATGCTGGAAGGATTGCCAACAGGGATATCGAAAATCTGTATAAAGCGATTCAGGGAACAAGAATTTTAAACCCTCCGATGAATTGCATATGCCCGATCGGTGAGGACGCAATTATCAGCGGACTGAAAAAGGAAATCGAAGCAGATTTTTATGCGGCAAAGACTCGAGGGCCCTCAGTTTATCGAGGGAACCCTTTTCTGATAGAGGCCGGGATTGCCTATGGCGGGAAGCAGTCTGCTGAAAATTCTGTGCGCATTCTGCGCTTTGCGAATCGTGTTCCTCTATTGTATCAGCAGTCTGCCTGCGCAACGTTCAAGGCGGTTGCCTCAACCAACTGGCGGAATTATTCATTACAGCACCCCAAGGGAGCTCTGCCCATTGGACCGATTACGATATTTGTGCATATTGCATCGGTATGGGTACCGTTTACATCTGAGAGTAAGGAGGCTATCGCCCATTACCCGGAGATCCTGGAGGAATTGCGCCTCGGGCTCCAGGATGTGGGACGGCGCCTGGGGGCTCATATCAGCAAACGTAAACGAGAGGCGGAAGCTGAACGGAAACGATCTTATATTGAAAAGTATATTCCGCATATCGGAGCCGCGCTGCAGGATATAATCGGCTTCCCTGAACGTGAAGAAAAGAAGATCTGCGACAAACTGGAGACCATGCTGAGAAAGGCTGCACCATGAAAAGGCCGCGAGACGTTGATGTACCGAATGAAATTACTCAAATTGCGGACAGCATTCGTAAGAACATATTAAAAAACCGTAAGCCGGAACTCAAGTTTCCGCTGCGATCCCTTTCCAATGTAATGTATGACGAGAAAAAAGGATTCTTTGAGCTTATCGGTAAAATGAAGTCACGCACCATGTCCGTAAATACGGTCAAAGGGTTTGCCCAGTCGCTTCGAATGATTGCGCTTTCCAAACAGATTGTAGAGAGCAATGATATTGCCACCAAGAGAGAGGCGTACTATGTGTCTAAAAACTGGGACGACGCCCGATTTAAAGAACAGGTGGAGTCGGATTCGGTCATGGATGATATTGAAGCTATGTTCATGATCAACCGAGAGCAGCTGGGATATATTCCCGAAGAAAAGGGGGGGGAGGTTGCCGGGAGACTCAAGGTGATTGACCGGGATACGCAGACCGGAAAGGAACTCAAGATCGATTGTACGAAATTCGGTTCCGGCGCCTATTCCATACCCATCAGCGTTGAGCATCTTAAATTTGAGACATCCGCACGGTTTATTCTGGTGATTGAAACCGCGGGTATGTTTCAGCGTTTGGTCAAGCACAACTACTGGAAAAAGGGCAGGTGCATACTTGTGTCTATGGGAGGTGTGCCAACCCGGGCCTGTCGCCGATTTGTACGAAGGCTTTCAACGGAAATGAAGATTCCCGTTTATGTTTTTGTCGACTGTGATCCATACGGGATCTGCAATATATACCGTACGCTTAAGGTGGGGTCCGGGAATACAGCTCATTTGAACAAATATTTCTGTGTGCCCGATGCCCGCTATCTGGGAATTACACCGGAAGATATTACCCGATATAAGTTGCCCACGCATCCGCTTACGGAGGTTGATGTCAAGCGTGCCAAAGATGCGTTGAAAAACGATCCGTTTATCAAACATTACAAAACCTGGCAAAAGGCTCTGAAAACACTTGTTCAGATGGGCGTCAGGGCCGAACAGCAAGCACTCGCTGTTCATGGGCTGAATTATGTAATGGAAAAATATCTTCCGCAGAAAATACGAAACGCGGATAAGTTTTTGCCCTGACTTAATTGGAGGCAGGAAAATGAGAATATGTATTGCAGTGCTGGTTATATGGGGTGCGTTTGTGTGTGTTCAGGCCGAAGAGAAAGATACCAAGGTCGTCGCGTTTCCCGGAATAAAGGTGTACGTCAACGAACGAAAAATGGAAGTTCAGGGCAAGATCGCTGTAAACAAGGGGATCCTTGATTTCTTTGCCGTTGCTAAAGACGGAAAGGATTATGAAAGTGTTCTCGTCTTATTATGCAAGCCGTCTCATTTCCAGGCAGGACTTATTCTGCTTGGTTTGAAAAAGGGTGAGTGGCTGAAACCGCAGACGAATGTAGACGGCCCTCGAAAATGGGAAATCAATACGAATCATGGTGACTTTGTCGATATGCAGGTGTCATGGAAGGTGTCGGAAGGGCTGAAAACACGGCTGGCATTTTATGAAGAACAGCAAAAAGATGTAGGAAAAGATTTGAAGCTTTACAAGGATTCTATGAAGATGGACCTGAAAGAGCAAATGAGAAAAAACTATGAGAAACGAATAGTGGAACTTGAAAAAAACCTGAAAACCTTAGAACATAAAGTTGCAGTACTCAAGAGGAGGCTTGAAAAATCCGATGCGAAGAAGCGCATTACACGTGATGCCTGCGAATTAATTATCAACCGCGAAACCGGAAAATCACTTGAAAAGTCACCTTGGGTCTTTACCGGTTCACGATTTTTTAAGGATGAGAAAGGGAATGAAGTTTTTGCCGCAGATACCGACCGGTCAATTGTTGCTGTATGGTACGATGATATCTGCGTGCTGAACCTTGCCAAGCGGACCAAGAATCCATACGAAGGAGAAAAAACGGGACTGGAAATTAATACAGAAATCTCTCCCGGCAAGGGGACACCGGTTGTGTTAACGGTGCTGCCGCAAAAAAAGAAGGAATCGGTAGATCATGAATAATTCCTGTGCAGATGTGACAGCCGAATTGCTCTGTCTGAAGTCTCTCGGGATTCGTGAGCTTTACATTGATTCGCACGAATCGGATCGTTTGGAACCGGAACAACAATTGGAGAAGATCGCACAAACCGTTTGCGAATGCACAAAGTGTCGGCTGGCTGAGAATCGAAATCATGCTGTTCCGGGAGAGGGAAATCCAGTCGCCGATCTGATGTTTATCGGAGAGGAACCCGGCAGGGAGGAGGACCGAGTCGGCCGACCGTTTGTCGGAGCTGCGGGTGTGCTTCTGGATAAAATTATTCTGGCAATGAAACTGCAGCGAAACGATATTTTTATTGCGAACATTGTCAAGTGTCATCCACCTTCCAATCGAAATCCCCAGGAGGACGAATGTTCGGAATGCATTCCATATTTGTGGGAACAGATTTCTGTAATTCAGCCTTCGGTAATTGTTACGCTGGGTTCTGTGGCTGTGCAAAGACTGCTTGAAACGAATGAGGGGGTGTCGTCGCTGCGCGGAACATTCCGGAATTGGAACGGGATTCAGGTCATGCCGACATTTCATCCAGCGTATCTTCTTCGAAATGCATCGGCAAAGAAAGAGGTCTGGTCAGACATGAAACAGGTGATGAAGGTATTGGGATTGAGCTGATTATGATCAATACAGCAGTGGTTCTATTTGACGAAAACAACCCTCTGATGCCTGTGCTGGGAATGCAGATGGTGGAACGAAGCATTCTGGCTGCCTCCAGAAACGGAATCGACCATTTTATTATAACAGGGCCGACGCGCAGGGAGGTCCGCCGAAAGATTGAACATTCCGAATTTATCGGTCATTTTAACATTCGGTTTGTATCGGAACAAGGCGAAGTGGGTTCGATCCTGGAGGATGAACAGATGCTGCTGATCGTGGCGGATTATCTGATTCATGAACGGAATGTCGCCAATATTATTGATTCCGGCATGAGTGACAGTGGTGTCGTACTTGGGATTGCCAAAGAGGAAAACTGCATGAATATGATTAATCCCATCCGGTTTGAAAAAGGAGATGGTTCAGAGGAGGATATCAAGTATGTTTTCAGCGGGTTGGGGCTGTGCGGATCAGATGCCCTCACGGCTCTGGCATCCATTGAAAAGGGGTGGAATACGTCGCTGGAAAGTATGTTGGATGCGATTGTGGATAAGATCGGAATGGATTATGTTGAACTGGAAGAAATTTATGGAATGCGTATCGCGTCTCTGGATGAAGCCCGGATTGCTGAAAAAATAATGCTGAAAAACATGTATGGTGCAGCCGTACCGTGCACCGTGCGATATTTTGAAGGCCGTTTTTCCATGGTGGTTACGCGAACAGCTTCGCAGAGAAAATTTTCCGGCAGGCTGGTGGATGTGCTTTCTGTGTTAACTGCGGGTGGCGCGTTCTGGATGATGATAAACGGATTGTATATTTGGCGCGTGGTCGGCGTAATGCTGCTGTTTGTTTCCATGGTCCTTCGCCGAAGTTCACGTGAGCTCGCAGAATTGATGTACCTGGATCTGCAGCGTTACAAACGTGGTGATCAGCTGTTAACCGGAGTCATTTTCTCGTTTGTTTTTGCTGGAATCGGAACCAAACTTTATTGGACGACCGGTGATGCTTCAGTGCTTGCCGCCGGTGGTCTGTGTTCGGTCAGTACGATCGTCAGTTTTATGTTTGAGTCCTGGTCACAAAAAGAGAATAACACATCCCTGCTGATTCGATTGTTTCGCAGCGTGGACCGGTTTTACAGGGAGCGGCACCTGGTTTATGTCATCCTTGTTTTTTACCTGATTGACAGGCCAGAAGGGCTTCTATTTGCCGCAGCTCCCGTATTGACTCTTCTTGCAGTGAGTCGTTTTCTTTTTTCAAAATCACGCGAATAAGAATCAGAATTATCTGTAGCGTTCAACAATTGTAATCATTTCATCCATTTTATCTTCCATATCCGCAACCATTTTGAACTGTGTTCGGCAGCGGTCGAGGTTGTGGTTTTCGCGGTGTATCTTGAAGTACTTGTCACCATCGATGTGGTCGGTGAGAAATCGTATTCCGCATTCAAGCGTCAGCAGCTTTGCTGAGAATGCGAGGGCATTTATTTCTTCGGGAAGCAGAAAGGCTCCGGCAGATTCAAGGTATCCCCGGGTCAGCCGGTCAAACATGTCCAGGCTTATGCTTACCAGAGAGA
>CAZGEP010000011.1:0-44090 GCA_964524955.1 uncultured Planctomycetota bacterium
TTTTACCCGGGCCGGTATTCCCGGTGTCGACCATGACCACCACGTCATCCTCGTTGGCCGCGGCCGGCCAGGTCACAGGCTTATGATAGCCCCGCGTGGGCGCGCACATGACAGCCTTCCAGGGATGGCGTCCCTTGTCGATAACAGGCCGCTTGTGCGGAATCTGGGTCCACTTGTTCCCGGCGGTGTCGTAAACCCACATATCGGGCAGAGATCCGCCGTTGTAACCGCCGAGCAGCAAGACGCGCCGGCTCTTCGGCAGGTAGATCAACGCGTGATTTCCACGTGGTCGCGGCGCCGTCTCAGGGAAACGCTGCGTCCATGTGCGCGACGCACAGTCATACACCCAGGTATCACTCAGAAAGCGATCCAGGCCGTCGCCGCCGAAGAGTACGATCTTTTTCTGTGACGCGTCGTAGGCCATCTGGGAATTGGCCCGGGCGGGCGGTTCCGGCGCCAGCGCGCAGGACGCGTCAAAGCAGCGCCGCCGCGCAAAGGTCAGCGTCTCAAGTGTCTCCGCCCCGATGGCGTCCTTGAGCTGCGGCACCATCTTCTTCAGCATGTCCGCGGCTTGCTTGAGGTGATCGCCCGTGCGCTTGTTCTTGATTCCGCCGGCCAGTGCTTCAACTTCACCGGCCAGCTTCTCCGCGTCCGCACCAAGGTCAACCTTCGTCTCCTCGGGGGTTTCGCTTACAAAAAAGCGATTACGTGCCAGCGAAACCAGCGTCCAGATTCGATCCCCGAGCGCGTCAATCGCGGCGCGGGTCTTCCTGGTCTGAGCATCGCCGAATTCACCGCGTCGCCACGCCTGCTTGTCCAACGAGTAAAACCAGACACCGGGTGTGCCGGCCAGTGACGAATTGTACCCACCGACCGAAACAATCTCGTTATTGACGGGATCATGACACAGCGACCCCCAGACGAGATGGCTGTTGTCGCCATAGTAGCCCCCGACCTCACGTTCCTTCAGCAGGCAGTCGGGGTTGGCGCCCGGTGATGGCGAGCCTTTCAACCCCTTAATCTCGCCGCTGGACAGATCCGCGACCACGGTGCGATTACAGATGTAGGTGAAGATTTGTTCAGAATCCGGAATACTCGCGAACTGGAAGTAGAAGCCTCTACGGTTCAGGCCCCTGCTATGCGGTATCTTGCCCTTGATCGGCAGTTCCTTCCATTGTCCCGTTTCGATGTCAAGCCCCAGGAGCCGGTGCGCATCGAGAAACACGAAACGCCCGGTCTTCGCCATGTAGAGCATTCCGTGATTAAATGCGCGCCCTTTGATATTGGCTACTCCAAGCTTGACCCATTCATTGGGTTTCGCATCGGCCAGCGCCGCGTGCTGTTCGGTTTCCTCCGAACGGATGCCTGTAGAGAAAGCAACAATACACAGAAGACTGATTGTGAATAAGCGGATATTCATATTATTTTTCCTTAACCAATTTAGGGTCAATAACCTTGACGGTTTTGTCGTCGTAGCGCATCAGGTTCACGGTATTGCCCACGTCAAAGTGAAAAAGCGCCGTATAAAACAGGTATGCATGGAAATCAATCTCCAAATGCTGTTGTTTCAGTTCGCTGATTTGCTTGTTTTCTTTCCCGGAACGACCAGCCGGGTCGGGATCTCGATTCGAATCGGGGCCAGGTTCGGATTCATGATGCGTTCGTGAATCCGCCGGACCGCGTACCGTCCCATCTCCTGCTGATCCCATGTGATATAGGGCGTATCAACATCCTTATGTTTCTGCCAGACAATCAGGGGAAGGTCTTTTCCCGGCACCACACCTTTTTCTTTGCAGGCCTCCAGCACGCCATCCATCACTCCCCGATGCGATATGATCAGGCAATCGATTTTCCTCTCAATCAATGTACGAGCCGCGATAACAGAGTCCGCAATGTTCTCCGAGGGAATCGGCTCAATAACCGCATTGTCTTCTGAGATACCGAGCTTGCGGCATCCCATCTGAAATCCGCTGAGTCGGCGCTCTGCATTGGAGGTCTTATTCAAACGAGTGAAAAGAGGAATCGCGCTGATGAATCCGGGGCGCCTGCATCCCTGCTGCGTCAGATACTGGACCGCTTTAACAATGCCTCCCACATCATCCTGCACAATAGTGTCCATATCGGCTTCATAATGAATATAGTGAATCAGAATCAAGGGAACGCCCGTTGCCCGGATATTGTCAATGCTCTGACGGTCTGTGTGATCCCAGATAACACCGGCTGCAATATTCGCGAGATCCTTTGCCTGCTCCGGTTTGAACACTGAAAAGGGATCTTCCAGTGGATTAATCATCACCAGACGTCCCAGCCGGGCCGATTCCTCACGTGCGCCTTTCCAGACATCCGCATGCTCCGGATCGTTAACCAGGTATTTATCATTCAACTGACTGTGGACAAATACGACAGCGCTGCCGTTTGTTCGTGCGGCAGGGATTGTGTCGGACAGTGAGCGGACCTTATATCCCTTGGAAGATATCTTTTCCAGGAGCTTATCCGTGACCAGGGAATCCAGCCCTTTTCGAACCGTAATCCGGCTGACATTGAATTGCTTTCCAAGGTCCCGCTCCGATGCCAGGTAATCTCCGGGCTTCAGACTGCCTCTTTTGATCATTTCCCGTACACTGTTCTGGACAAACTCCGACAACCTGCCCGGATAATTTTCCCGAATAATTTTTGCCATATGGTTTCTCCGCAATGAAATGGTTTTATTAGGACTATACCGGAATATACCATCCAAAATAAAAGATGTCCAATAAAATTTGAAAAAAATTCTGGCAACCAGGCATAACAGCCCATGCACAGGATGCTGTTATCAGGCATAAGACTATTTACAGAAGAATGTTACAGCTGGAAAGCACTCTGGAATTCAATGTCTATTTTTTGTAAAAGCGGAGAAGAAAATATACATAAACAAACTGTATAACTTCATCACCATAGTAAATACCGGATCGTTTCCATCCGGAAAAAAAATGTCAGATATGCTGAAAACCGTTTTTCATGATATCCCGATTTCAGTCTCATCCTTCGTTCATCTCTGTAGGATTCACGAATATATGTCAAGACGCCGATTGCAGCCATTCCACCCCCCCCCACCATCACAATGATCTTGCGGAAATATATACAAACAAGCCCTCTTAACAGTACTGCATAGTGAAATGATAGAAATTCAATCAGGAGAGAAAAAACCAAGAAAAGCAGACCCAGGCCATGAATATATTTTACAGCACGACTGCCAACATATTCCCTTTGTTTCTGATTATTCAATTGAATGCACGCCCCTCGACATCATTTCTTTTGTCTGCTGCCTTTAATCGTTGAAATTATTTTTCCAAAAAAGATCAACTCTTTCGCGAACTCCCTGTTTCCCCTGCAGAGTTTTTTTCCTTTTTCAGCATACTCCAGCGCGCGATCCATCCTGCCGAGCTGGATATATATATCCGTCATACACAAATATATTCTCGGCAAACGATTCTTCTGTTTCAGAAGTTCAGCATTCATACCCAGCGCCCGCTGAAAGAGCCGGAGTGTGTGTACATCGCGTTTGCCCTCTACGTATCGTTGTGTGGCCAAAGCGGCCAGGCAGATCGAATACATGCTTTCATACTCGTATTCACGCTGCTCAGAGACGGGCGCATCCACAATCAGATTATCCACCTTTTCAAATGCAATCACCGCGTTCTTGTACTCTCCCCTGCTTGCGTAAAACCCGCCAAGCATCAGATGAGCTTCAAACCGCAGCGGATTTGCCTGTACCACTTTCTTTACATGCTCACTATTCTTCGGATCAACCGATTCCGGCAGAACAAAGCGCTCTGAATTGCATTTCCATTTTCCGAGCGGATCCTTTGGGTTGGCCTTGGCAATGCCTGCCAGTGAAAAAGAAAACAAAATCAACACCCAAACCAGCAATCCAGAAATCAGCGTCCTACGTTTCATTTTTTCTATCCTTTCTGAAAAAAAGGCCTTGTCCGTTATTCGTTATCGGTTATCCGGTTTGATCTTTTCTTCAAAGATGGTAAAACCGCGGGCCTGGTAGTTTTTGAGCGCGTGCGGGTGGTCGTTGCTGCATGTATTCAGCCAGACCCGGTTGGCACCCCGGTCCCAGCAGCGCCGGATCATGTCGCTCAGAAAACAGCCGCCAATGCCTCTGCCAATAAATTCCTGACGCAGTCCGAATGTCATGATCCGCTGACTTCCGTCCTCCTGGGTAACAAGCTCCGCATATCCTGCGGTGATGTTATCCAGGTATGCGATCCAGGTCTCCATAGCCGGGTTTGCCGTGTATTCGGCCCACTGGTCACAGCCCCATCCTTCCCGGCCGCCCCATTTCCACGGCGTGCCCACCAGATGATGCATCAAACGGTTGAGATCCGGACAGCATGGATCCACCTTGTGGACCTCAAATCCCCGGGGTGCAGGCTCTTTGGGACGAAATTCATCGCGACTTTTCATTTCAATGTTCCAGCTCTTCATTGATCAAACTCCTGCATGGTTAACGATTTTTCTTTTTCTTCTTTGAAAAGGGCCGGTCGGTCTTCTTTGTCTGGCTCTGTCGAGACGTCTGGCGCTGACGGCCTTTCTTCCTGGATCCGGACGGGGCTGACTTCCTGGTAGCAGACTGTGCAGCAGGGCTGTGATACGCATGGTCGTGTTCCTGGGGAACCTGCTTTCCGATCAGTTTCTCAATGCTGTTCAGCAATGCTTTCTCCTCGGCGCTGCAGAATGACACGGCATCACCGTCTGTACCGGCCCGGGCGGTACGTCCGATCCGGTGGACATAGGTCTCCGGTTCCGTGGGCAGGTCATAATTGATCACATGGGTTATCCGGTCAACATCAAGTCCGCGCGCTGCAATATCCGTTGCAACCAGTACGCGCACTGTTCCTTTCTTGAAGTCGTCCAGCGCACGATTCCGTGCGTTTTGCGCTTTGTTTCCGTGAATGGCTGCGGAGCGGATTCGGGATGCATTGAGTTTCTCTGCCACCCGGTTCGCCCGATACTTCATTTTGGTAAAGACCAGAACCCTGGACAGGTTCTTCTGCTTGAGCAGGTCCACCAGCAGAGACGTTTTCTTCTTCTGATCCACAAAAAAGACCTTTTGTACTATTTTTTCAACAGCCGGTTTGTCCGGTTCGATCGCAACCTCCACCGGATCGTGAACAATAGACCTCGCCAGTGTCATAACCTCTGGAATCAGTGTTGCGGAAAAAAAGAGATTCTGGCGTTTGGACGGCAGCTTTCTGATCACCTTGCGAATGTCCGGAAGAAATCCCATATCCAGCATACGATCGGCTTCATCCAGGACAAATATTTCCACTGCATCCAGCCGGATATGCCCCTGGTTCATCAGGTCCAGCAGCCGTCCGGGAGTTGCCACAACAATGTCCCTGCCCTGATTGAGGCTCTTGACCTGAGGATTCTGGTTGACACCACCGAAAATCACGGCATGCCTGATTCCGAGATGCCGGCCGTAGGTGGCGATGCTCTGACCGATCTGTGCCGCCAGCTCCCGGGTGGGCGCCAGGATAAGTACCCTCGGCTTTCCGCGCAAGGCCTTTTCAGGCTTGCGGGTTATATTCTGAAGTATGGGCAGGGAAAAGGCAGCTGTCTTGCCGGTTCCTGTCTGTGCAGAACCCAGGAGATCTCTTCCTGCAAGCAGCGGGGCAATGGACTGTTCCTGAATTGGAGTAGGTTCCGTGTATCCTTCATCGGCCAGGGCCTGTTGAATTTCAGGAAGCAGGTCTTTAAAAACCCCTCTGCCCGGGGATTCCGTGACCGCACTCTTTTTCGATAATGCAGCTTTGTTTTTCTTGCCGGATGACTGGTGTGTGTTCGAATGATGCATTTTTCTCCTTGGATTCAAGCGGGAATCGTTCATCCATATCTCCAATTAATGTGCGTATTACGGGAGGTGCATATAAGATATGGTTTTATGATCATATACGATCCCTTGATAAATAGCAACAAAATAGTTGATTCGCAACCAAAATTTATTATGTTTATTGCTCAACTGAAAGCCCGGCTGCGATGTAGAAAGCGCCTGCTCTATCTTTTAGAGGATTGATATATGATACTCATCACAACACTGGAATGTGAATACACAAAAAACCCGCTGGGAATCGGCACGAAAACACCCCGTCTGAGCTGGGTGATTGCGTCAGATCAGCGAAACGTCTGTCAGAGCGCATACCGGATGCTGGCTGCCGACACCCCCGAGTCTCTACAAAATGAGACCGGCACTCTGTGGGACACCGGCCGGGTACGCTCATCCGAGCAGCATGTCCGCTACAGCGGAAAGGAACTGACCGCCGGCCGGAAGGTATGGTGGCAGGTTATGATATGGGATGCGTCGGGGAAGCCGACTGCGTGGAGCAGTCCGGCCTGCTTTGAGACCGGACTGGTTGAGCCCGATGACTGGACAGCGCTGTGGATTGGCATACCGGATGAGCAGAGCGATTCTTCACCGGCAAATGACATTGCACCAATGTTGCGAAAGACATTTTCCACAACAGGAAAACCGGTTTCTGCACGAGCCTACATCTGCGGTCTTGGGTTCCATGAACTCTATGTAAATGGAAAGAAAGCCGGAGATCATGTCCTCTCTCCCAATCAGTCCGACTATGATGAACGTCCCCTGGAAGGGTTGATCTATCCGTTTGACAATCAGACGGTCAAACGTGTCTATTATGTCACGCATGATGTAACAAACATGCTTAAAAAAGGAGAAAACGCGATTGGAGTTCTCCTGGGAAACGGATGGTACAATCAGAGAGACCGGCAGGTGGAAGGTCCGATGTGGTATGGACCGCCCAAATGCATTCTTGAGATGGAGCTGAAATTTGCAGACGGTAGTGTTCAGCGCGTAATAACGGACAAGACCTGGAAGATGTCTCTGGACGGCCCCATTGTTCGTAACTCCATCTTTATTGGCGAGACCTATGACGCCCGACGCGAAGTGCCCGGCTGGAACCAACCCGGGTTTGATGACTCAAACTGGGCCAACAGCACCGAGATTCCTGCTCCTTCCGGAAAACTCTGCGCCCAGATCGGTCCGCCGGACCGGGTGGTACGGACAGTCAAGCCAGTGTCATTCCAGATCGATGACCAGGAAAACGCGGTCTATGACATGGGCGCCAACATGTCCGGCTGGGCCAGTATTCGTGCCCGGGGCAAGGCCGGAGAGCAGCTCTGTCTTCGATTTTACGAAGTAAACGAGAGCGACTACGGACAGACTGACACCTATATCTTCAAGGGAGACGGACTGGAAGAGTGGGAACCACGCTTTACCTGGCACTGCTTCCGGTATATGGAGGTTTCGGGAGCGATCCAGGGACTGTCCAGGGATAGTGTGAAATTCTGTATTGTGCACAGTGATGTAGCGCACACCGGAACCTTTGAATCTTCCAATGATCTATTTGATTCCATTCATCGTCTCTACGTGAATTCACAGACCGCGAACATGCACATGGGCGTCCCCTCAGACTGTCCGCACCGGGAGAGACTGGGATACACTGGTGACGGCCAGGTGGCCGCCCCCGCAGCCATGTACGCGCTGGACATGCGGCCCTTTTACCGCAAATGGATGCAGGATATCCGTGACACCCAGAATCCTGACACCGGATTCATTGCGCACACCGCTCCCTTTGGTGGCGGTGCCGGCGGCTACGGCTGGGGCGCGGCCTTGATCCGTATTCCATGGCAATACTACCTCCGGTACGGCGACCAGGATATGCTGGCTGAAAACTACCCGGCTATGAAAAAGTGGATGAGCTACATGCAGTCTAAGCTCAGCAAAAAAGGGCTTCTGGAAGAGGAGGAGCCCGGCAGCTGGAACCTGGGAGACTGGGCCCTGCCGAATAAAGAAAAAAGGGAAGCCATTGACGTATCCCCGGCCCTGATCAACACCTGCCTCTTCAAACATCAGGTATCACTGATGAAGAAAATCACTGCGATTCTGTATCCGGACAAAGACACAAGCCCGTACACCCGGCTTGAGCAGAGACTCACTCGCAGCGTAAATCAGGTATTCTTTGATGGAGACCGGGGATGCTACATTCCTGGAAAAGAAGGTTCCGACGTCTATCCCCTGGCCTTTGACATGGTTCCCGCGGATCAGAAGGATGTTGTGCTCTGCCACCTGCTTGCCCATATTGCCGATGAGTGCGACACCCATTTTGACACCGGCATGATCGGAACCCCGCTCCTGATTCAGACCCTGACCGACCTGGGGTATCCGGAAATTGCGTATGACCTGATGAACGCCAGGGGGCTACCGTCATATTCGTGGATGATAGAAAACAACGCCACCTCACTGTGGGAACACTTTTCCGGCCATGGATCCAGAAACCATCCCATGCTGGGAAGCGTATGCGCCTGGTTCTACAACACCCTGGCCGGCATCCGCCCTGTCGAACACGCACCTGGCTTTACCGAGTTCATGATCAAGCCCCATCCACTCAGAGATCTGACGTTTATAAATGCGTCCTGTCAATCGGTTCGAGGCCCAATCCGAACCCAGTGGAGCAAAGAACTCCAGACCTTCCGCCTGCACGTTGAAATCCCGCCCAACACCCGGGCCGATATCTACCTGCCCGCAGGACCAAACGATGACATCAATGAAAACGGCCTTCCGCTGGCCTGCGAAAAACAGGACATCTGCCAGGATCCCGCACAACCCATCTGCCATTCCGGCAGAAAAAACGGATATCAGGTTTTTTCAGTGGGATCAGGGAAGTATGATTTCCTGGTCAGAACAGGATAATTTCATGCTTTTTGATTTCTGATTACATATTGTTTGTACGTCACAACTTCTTAAATGCGTATTCTGCTGAATACACTTTTTGTGTTCTTTGAGTACATAATTGCATGCATTTACTATTGATTAATCTACAATACAACAATTGAGACAAACAATTGAGATCTACTTAAGGAGACTGGTTATGAATAAGTCGATTGATATTTTAACAGGAATTGTTCTGACAATAATGATCTGTATTTGTTCAGGATGCAGCGGCTCATCTGGCTCATCCTCCAACGCTTCATCCATCACGGATTCTGTAAACGGCCTCGGCAAAATTGCGGAAACTTTTTCCGATGAAAGCAAGATTCAATCGCTGATCGAAGCCGATACAACCGGACTGTTTAAAGGGTTTGTCGATGATTCAGGAGCGCACCAGGACGCCAACAAGGCTTCGAATCAGCCAGACACACAACTCTCTGATCCGCCAATAATCGTGCATCCTAACAACCCCTGGTGGTATCGTTCACCGGCAGCAGATGCTACTGTAAACTATACCATTACTGTTACAGGAGACACTGCACTTACCTCGATCTACCGAGAGCAGGACTGGTTTTTCATATTGATACAAACTTTGATTTTGACTTCGGCACAAAAACCGCTGACCATGCATCTTCAAGAGTGGCTGTATTCAGTCGTATCCCTTCCGAAGGAGACGTCAACGACAATGAATGGGAACTCGAAAGCATAACTGTGTCGGAAGTGAATATGCGGGACAGTGCGTTAAACACTATAAGTATCAACGAATTGACCGCAACATCCGAGGGAAAGATTAAATTAAGCATCAACAGCGCCGACACCAGCATCAATACGGAAAATATTCCAATACTCACTGCCGGAGAAGCTGTTGTCGTAAAAGTGGAGACTGTAAATACAAACGGCGATGTAACTGTATACCTTAACAATTGCGCATTCCACAAAAACAATCATTCACGACGCCGCATATTTGACGATGGTGAGTCGGAAGGGGATGAAACCGAAGACGACGATATACACACCGGTACGTATACTGTACCGTCCACACCGGGATACTATCATGTGTGCATTGACGTGATTGACATTTTTGATCTTTCGAATGAGAGCAGCACTGATAACTACAGGGCTTATGCCTGGATATTCCCGTATAAAGTTGAATAAAATATACTGTGGGTTTTATATCTGTAAGCAGTTTTTCTTTTACTGCAAACCAACGACACCAATGGCGATACCGGCAAAACCAGCTATTCATTGTCTACTACGTTTTTTACAGTTAAAGCCATCGACTACAAGCCATAGACCATAGACTGTCTTACCCAACAACATTCTCCGGGCTTCCATCCACAAAAGACTTGAGGTTGTTGACCGCAATGTTCATAAGCCGCTTTCTGGCTTCAAATGTTGCCCAGGCAATGTGCGGGGTCATGATGCAGTTCTTTGCCTTCAGGAGCGGATTCTCCGGAGCAGGCGGTTCTGTGGACAGAACATCCAGGCCAGCAGCTGCGATAACCTCATTGTCCAGAGCCTTTGCCAGCGCAGCCTCATCCACCAGGCCGCCCCGTCCTGTATTGATCAAAAGTGCGGACGGCTTCATGGATGCCAGGCTTTTCTCGTTAACCACGCATTCGGTCTGAGGAGTCAGGGGGCAGTGAATCGTGAGAATATCACTCCGACGGAAGAGCTCTTCAACAGATACAAACTCAACATCAGCGACATCTTTCGGAGTCCGGGAATTCACGATCACGTTCATACCAAATGCAAGCGCGATCCGGCAAACCGCCTTTCCGATGCTTCCAAAACCCATAATCCCCAGGGTCTGGCCTTTGAGCTCCCGAAGGCTGCCGATCCAGAAACAGAAGTCCTGACTCTCGATCCATCGGTTCTTGTGGACTGCATCATTGTGGATACCTACGCTGTTGCTCAACTCAAGAATCAGAGCAAACGCGGCCTGGGCCACAGACTCTGTACTGTACCCCGGCACATTGGTCACAACAATGCCTCGCTGCTGTGCGGCGTCCACATCCACCACATTCACGCCTGTAGCCAGAACGCCGATATAGTTCAGACCGGGAAGGTTGCCGATGATATCCCGATCCAGCACAGTCTTGTTGGTCAGCACCGCTTCGGCTCCCTGCGCGCGTTCAATGGTCTGTTCATACGGTGTGCGGTCATGCACGGTCAGATCTCCAAGATCATTGAATCCCTGCCAGTCCAGATCGCCCGGGTTCATGGTATAGCCGTCAAGTATTACAATCTTCATATGATATGTTCCTTCCAAGTAAGGGTCTGTAAAGAGCCGTTTATTATATTCAAAGCAGGCAGGGTTGCAAGGAAATGGATTATGAACCGGGCGGCAGCTGCAAACAAGTCATCGTGCAGGTCTGAATACTTTGGCATGGAGATTCTGGCCCGTGCCTGACCGGACGTATTCACAAAGCACAGGCGTGAGAGTGTACCCAACGACGGATACATTTTTCCGCAGCGTGTAATTCCGGTATAAGACGTCACAGGCAGGCGGTCAGCCGGACAACTCGTTATCCTCTGGCAGAATTCCTGAAGACCAGCATTTACCTCTCCGGCGAGTTACTCCACACTGACTCGTGAAAACCGCACATCCTTTATTTGGCTTCGGCTGCAGCCGCTGAGAAAGTCCATCACAAACTTAAACGGAACGTCGTTACCGCAAAAGAGTTCAACACTGAGATTATCGCGGTATTTGACTGAGAGCTGGTCCAGTTTGTGCTGAACGGAATTCAGGCTCCTGTATTGCCTGCCCATGAAATCAACCCGAATGCCTTGTGACGCATTGATGTCCAGCGGACCGCTTCGCCGGATAACGATCTTGACTTTTTCCTTTTGTTCAATCAGGGGTGTGGTCTTGTTCGGGTTACCGGTATTCGGCAAATCATTCTTGAGCACGCCTTCGATACTTTTTACCGGCAGGAGCAGAAAGAATATCAGCAGCAGAAAGATAATATCAATCATAGGGGTCATGGAAAATGGGGCTTCCTGGGGCTGTTCGAATTTCCGTTTTCTCATAATCTCTCCTTCCAGTTATATGATTTATTTATCTTATAACGAATCACACCCCCGGGTGGTTCAATGTGATTTTTCTCACTTTTCCTGAAAAAACCCGGAAAACACTTGACTTTCAGCCGGGTTAGGGTATGGTATATTTATAGTTGAAAGAAGGTCACTCATTTTTTATTCTCTTTTTAATCTTTTTTTGGGGAGTTATTTTATGAATAAGAGTGAATTGGTTGAAGCATTGGTAAAGGATAAGGTCTCTGGTCTGGATTCCAAAGCAGGTGCTGAGAGAGCTGTGAATTCAGTTCTTGCCAGCATGAAAAAAGGCCTTAAGAAAGACAAGGCTGTCCAGCTGATCGGTTTCGGCACTTTTTCTGTAAAGAAAAGAAAAGCCAGAACCGGTGTGAATCCGCAGACCGGCCAGAAAATCAAGATCAAGGCTTCCAAGACCGTTGGTTTCAAGCCCGGTAAAGCCCTGAAGGATTCTCTGTAAGCCTACTGATTCCTGATAAAAAAAGCCGCTGCCCTTAAAAGCAGCGGCTTTTTTTATGCACCCATCACCCCAGGTCTCTACGCCGCCAGACAAGCGCTCCGGCAAGCACAGACAGAAGCAATGGAAGAAACGCCTGCCCCCATCCCTTGAGAAAGATCGCCCCCACACCGAATAATCCGCTGTATAAAGCCACCACACCGATCGCCCAGTTGATCAGGCCTGGGACGAGTGACGGAGCACCTGCCGAGGAACCGGCTTCTTCGGCAATAGTGTTCCAGCCCGGGCCGGGCGGCATGACCTTTTTATAGAATGCAATGAGCACCTGCCGGTTGACCGGTTCGGTCAGCAGTGTTATGAGTATACTGATATATACGGAATACCCGACAATGACCAACAGTTGATATGTACGTCCGAAGACTCCAAAATACGCCAGCATTTTCGGCGCAAGCAGGGTCATGATTGATGAAACGATCATGGCGGTTAACTCGGTCCAGGCATTTACCCGCCACCAGAACCAGCGCAAAAGATAGATTACACCAACCCCCGATGTTAATTTGATGATAAAGAGAAATGATTCGAATATGCTTGTCACATTATAGGCCACGGCAATGGACATGCCCATTAGTAGCAGTGTTATCAGGCGAGAAATCAGCATGTAATGCTTTTCATCTTCATTTTTTTTAATAAACCGACGATACAGGTCATTGACCAGGTAGGAGCCGCCCCAGTTAAGATGCGTGTCCACAGTAGACATGAACGCGGCCAGAAATGCCGCCACCATCATCCCCCGCAAGCCCGAAGGAAGCAGCTTCATCATCAGCATCGGATAGGCACTCTCGTGATCCATCGTACCGTCCGGGCCTGTTACCTGCGGAAGGATTATTATCGATGCCAGTGCAACAAGTATCCAGGGCCAGGCCCGCAGGATGTAGTGTGCGACAGAAAACCAGATCGTTGCTTTCAGGGACTCCTTCTCATCCCTGCATGCAAGCATACGCTGCACAATCACGCCGCCGCCGTCACTGTTCTTGAACGCAATCCACTGGACAAAGATAAAACCGAATATCCACATCAGAATGGAGCTGTCTCCAGTCGGCAGGAAATCCAGAGTTTGCGTCTGGGCAAAATGATCTCGCAGTCCGCTCAAGCCGCCTACACTGGGATGCTGTATGGCCAAAACCGCCAGAATGATGCTTCCGGTCATGGCAATTGCAAATTGAATCAAATCCGTAACCACCACTCCCCAGAAGCCGGAAAAAATAGAGTAGGTCAGGGCAATACCGCTGCATACGAAAATCGCTGTGCTTTTATCCCATCCTGTGGATACATTCATCACCTTGACCAGCCCGTTCAAGGGCCAGGCTCCAATGACCGCACAGTTCAGGATTACCCCGAAATACACGGCCTTGGATCCCCGGAGCACAGCCGCGCTCTTGCCTGAATACCGTTGCTCGCAGAGTTCGACTTCGGTCAGCACACCGGCTCTTCGCCACAGCTTTGAAAAGAAAAAGATCGCCAGCACATGGCTGAATCCAAAACACCACCAGGACCAGTTACCGGCAACGCCTTTTACTCGAACCAGGCCGGTTACCATCAGCGGGGTATCGGATGCAAAGGATGTGGCCACCATAGATGTGCCGGCCAGCCACCAGGGCAGTGACCGGGATGAAAGGAAGAAAGAATCCGTGCTTTTATCCGCCCGTTTCTTCAGCAATAGGCCGATTGCAAGAACGGCAACACAGTAAAGCGCAATAACCAGCCAGTCCAGAAATGCCATATCATCTCCAATCATTCTTTCGGGCGAACTGAGAAATCGTACTGCCCGATTAGTGGAAAAATGTATTATAGTTGTCATGCGCCTGAAAGCAAATACTTGTTGACTTCAAGCCATTCTTCCGGTAAGCTATTAGCACTGAAATGCAGGACTTTCGCACCGTGAAAATTCGACGCTGCATCGTTAACACGACTGCGTAACTCTTTCTGGAAAGTGCCATGACCCGAACCGGCCTGGATATTCTCTGTGAACAAAAATTTGATCTGCTAAAGAACAAGTCCTTTGGACTGCTTGTTCATCCTGCATCCGTAAACAATCGAATACAGCATGCATTTGAGTTGATGGCATCGAGAGATATCCGACCGCTTCGTCTTTTCGGTCCTCAGCATGGAATCCGTGGGGAGACCCAGGACAACATGATTGAGTGGCAGGGATTTCAGGATCCGGAGACTGGGATCGAAGTGTGTTCTTTGTACGGCACTCATCGAAAACCCATACCGGAAATGCTGGTCGATCTGGACCTTTTTGTAGTCGATCTTCAGGATGTAGGAGCCCGGTATTATACCTTTATCTGGACGTTACTCCTCTGCATGCAGGCATGTGCCGAGAACCACGTCACGGTCCTGGTTCTGGACAGACCCAACCCTATCGGATGCCGTACGCAGGAAGGTCCTGTACTGGACATGGAATTCTCTTCGTTTGTAGGCATGGCCCCAGTCCCGGTGCGTCACGCCATGACTATCGGCGAGCTGGCCTGCTTCTTTAATACAAAACTGAATATCGGATGCGAACTCGAGGTCGTTACCATGACCGGCTACACACGGGACATGTTCTTTGAAGACACTGAACTGCCCTGGGTGCTGCCGTCACCCAACATGCCCACTGTGGATACCGCAATCGTCTATCCCGGTTTCTGTCTGCTCGAAGCCACCAATCTTTCCGAAGGCAGAGGAACGACCCGGCCCTTTGAGATCTTTGGGGCGCCGTTCATCCGTCCCGGAGAGCTGACAGAATGCCTGAACCAATCTACCCTCCCGGGGGTCATATTCCGGCCCATGCATTTTGAACCCTGCTTTCAGAAATGGGCGGGAACGGTATGCGGCGGTGCACAGCTCCATGTTACCGACAGGAGGTCATTCAATCCGCTCTTTACTGCCGTCACGGTCTTATCTGAAGTTCACCGTCTCTACCCGGATGCGTTCCAATGGAAAGAACCTCCGTATGAATATGAAGAAAAGAAGATGCCCGTGGACATTCTTTACGGCAATCCGCATCTGAGACATGCGATCAACTCCGGTGCTTGTGTCCGCGATATTGCCGCGTCCTGGCATGCGGAGTGTCAATCTTTTCATAACGAATCTGCTGAGTATCGATTCTATGAGTAAGACGCAGTCGAAAATTACAACCGGTATGATTCTGGCTGCAGGCTTTGGAAAACGCCTTCGTCCCCTAACCCGTTTTATGCCCAAACCCCTGCTTCCCTTTCTCGGGAAGCCGCTTCTCTTTCATATTGCAGAAAAGATGCAAACAGCAGGCATCAGCCGAATCGCTGTCAATCTTCACTACAAAGCAGATATGATTGAACAGGCTGTGCAGCTGCTGCGACAGAAAACGGAAGCAGGGCTTTTTCGAGAGCATCCGATTCTCGGTACCGGAGGCGGGCTCGCAAACGCCAGTGAATTTCTCTGCCAAGACCGAGCCTTTGTTCTTTACAACGGTGATGTCTTCAGCAGCATTGATGTTAACACCCTTCTCCGCGCCCATGACACTCATGATGCCCTGGTGACACTGGCGCTGATTCCCGGTGGCCATGACAGTAAAATCTGGATGAAGGAGACCGGTGCTGTAGATGCTATTGCGACCCAACCCAAATCCCCAAACTCTGTGCTGCAGACGCCTTTCACATATACCGGTATCAGTGTTATCGCGACGGAGTTTGTCCGCACCCTGCCGGACGGATATTCTGAACTCGCTCCAGCACTGACTCGGTTGATCAGAGAAAGGCCCGGTTCTGTCAGGGGATATATTGAACCCGGTCTTTTCTGGAACGACCTGGGCACCCTGACCCGTTATCTGGACGCACACAAAGACTATTTAAGCAGAAACCCCGGATTTGCACAGCCTGCCGATTCGCTGATCCTGCATGCAGATGCGACCGCATCAGTTTCGCAGCAGGCATCTCTCAAGGGTGTTGTCTGTGCGGGACCGGGCAGCGTAATTGAGGCCGGGGCAGAAGTCGAGGATTCCATTATTCTTGGAAACACCTGTGTCCAAAACGGAGACCGTCTATACAGATCCATTGCTGGAGATGGTTTCACGATTCAGGATATTCCGAAGAACATTCTGGATCTTGAGATATTCAACAGTATACCGGACACGAAACACATGAAATTCTCCCCCCTGGAACGTCAAGGATCGGACAGAATCTTCTACCGGATTCAAACCCCGAACAATTCCTTTATTCTCATGCAATATATCCTGGATGACGGAGACTTTACAAATTACCTTGATGTCAATACATTTCTAAGCAAATGTCGTCTTGGTGTTCCGAAGATCATCCAGGTTCATCAACCCCGCAAATCCGTTCTGCTTGAGGATCTGGGAGATCAACGTCTTTATGACGCCGTAAACGGATCCTCGAAATCAGATATAGAAGCCATGTATCGCCAGGTGATTGAGTTCCTGATTGAGTTCCAGTCGCGCGGCACCCGGCAAATCCGCGAATGTCCGATTGCAGCCGATCGACAGCTGGACTATAAGGGTCTGCGGTGGGAAACCGCTTACTTTGCGGAGATGTTTCTTGACGCAGAAGCCGGGATTGATCTGCGCCGGATTCGTGTGCTGGACAGTGAATTTGATGCTCTCGCCGCTGCTGCTGCACAGCTCCCGCAAACGCTGATTCACCGGGACTTCCAGTCTCAGAATATTCTGTTAAAGGATGAAAAGGTTTGTATCGTAGACGTTCAGGGCGCACGACTGGGGCCGGTGACGTATGACATTGCTTCTCTGCTCTATGATCCCTATGTGGAACTTCCGGCCCAGCTTCGAAACAACCTCGCCGAATACTACGCAGAAAACGCACGTCAACGCGGCCTGCTCACAGAGAGCCCAGCCGAGTTCCGACACGCCCTGATCCTTTGCTCCCTGCAGCGGCTTATGCAGGCGCTGGGAGCCTATGGATTTCTCGCACGAGTTAAAAACAAGGAAACCTTCAAACAGTTTATCCCCGCAGGTCTTCGCCTGCTCAGGAAAAACCTTCCCATGTACAAACAGGCCAGTCCCCCTCTGCCCAGGCTGCAGAACCTGACCCGCCTGATGGATGCTGTTCTGAAAAAAGGCTAATCTGTACTGCTAAACCTTCCGATAGTAATAGTACAACCTTTTGACAAGGAGGTTCAGCCATGCAGAACTATACCCGCTCAAGCAGTATTCGGAAACTCCCGCAAAAG
Organism: uncultured Planctomycetota bacterium; assembly: GCA_964524955.1. GTDB lineage: Bacteria > Planctomycetota > CAZGEP01 > CAZGEP01 > CAZGEP01 > CAZGEP01. The sequence continues at coordinate 17,517 of CAZGEP010000011.1, forward strand.
GATCTTGAATTTCTTGCCCGCGCCTATTGCGACAAGCGAGATGATTATGAAAATGTCGCAGCGATCATTCAGAAAGATACGGATATGATCCTGCAAGTCATCGACAGCGACCGGGTATTTAACCAGTTGATGGGGTCAACCGGTGGAATCATTGATGTCAGTCCTTTCCTTTTCTTTCTGATCATCATCCGTAAAGCATTTCTCAAACTCGCTGAAGACGGCAGTTTCATGTTTGAATTCCACGAAATCAAAAAGCCGGTCTCCAGGCTGCCTGTTCAGGATGAAGATGTAGAGACACTGCTCAAGGATTTTCAGATGCACGAATATCTGGCCAATGTACTGACCGGTTTCATGGGCTTTAATCCACTGAAGAGCAAAAACTTTTCCTGGGAAAAAAAGTGGATTTATATTTCGGAAATGTTGTATAAATCATGGAACATGAGTCCGGTTGAATCCTTTCTGCTTCGGGTTCACCTGGCCAATTACACCCTCTGGCTCTGTTCGTTTCTGCCAGAAAGCGTTGAATACTCAAACCGTTACAGAAAACGAGTCATTGGAATGAGCTACTATATCTGCTTTGGGAAGTATCTCTTTCATCTGGCGTCCAAATCACGTATCGTCCGCAATCGCCAGCAGTCTGTACTGCTGAACAGTCTTTCAACCGGTTTTGATATTGTACGACTGGCCATGTTCCGGCTCAAAAAATCGGTGTCTGCGGTTTCGTCAATGTTTTAGGTTGGATACAAAACATTATTTATTTTCCATGACGGATAAAGGCATCCGGCAGGAATTCAATGATGTCTGAAGCAATCAGGCTGTGCTCACCCAGTTTCTCTGCAGCCGCATCTCCGGCCAGACCGTGCAGGTACACTCCGAGAACCGCGGCATCATAGGCCCCCATTCCCTGACCGATCAACGCTGCAATAACGCCGCTCAGGACATCTCCTGAGCCCGCAGCAGCCATGCCCGGATTGCCGCTTGCATTCACGTAAATTCTTCCATGATCCGCAACAATGGTCTTGTCTCCTTTCAAAACAACCACACACTGAAATTCTTCAGACACCTGTATGGCTGTTTTCTTCCGGTCCCGTTGGATATCCGAAATATTCTTTCCAAGCCACAGAGCCATCTCACCCGGATGAGGTGTGATCACAGATGCAGCATTGCGTTGCCGCAGAACATCTTTTTCTGTAAGCACAAAACCATCCGCATCAATCACGACAGGACGTTCACAGTTCTGTAACACGTAATTGACTGCCTTTCGGGTATCTTCCGAACGCCCCATCCCCGGTCCCAGGGCGATCCCATCGCATCCGGCAGCGAATGACAGAATTGCATCCGCAGCATCCACAGTAAAAAACCCATGCCCGCTGTCTGCAACAGGTACACATATGACTTCGGTCAGCTTGGTCTGAAAAATATGGAGGATGGATTCCGGCACGATCGTGTATACAAGCCCGGCGCCGGAACGGAGAGCAGACCGTGCCGTCAGGCACGCAGCCCCAATCATGCCTGATGATCCAGCCATAACAGCGATCCTGCCCGCATCCCCTTTGTGAAAGGGGTTTCTCCGTTGGGGCAGCAGCGGCACTTCGTTTTTTTTCGTCGTTTTCATTGTTTTTCCTGTATAAATATCAGGACATTACTGCGGATTGGCGAGCAGTCATCCGCAATTCACTGACAAGATAAAAGGAACCGGTAATCAGAATCAGATCCTTCTCGGATGCCTGGCGCCGAATCTGTTCAAACGCAGCAGCAGACGAATTGAATTCCGTAACCCGACCATACGCCGCAGCAGCACCGACCAGATCCTTTACATCCGCGGAATACGGATGATTGACCGGCACAACGGCCAGGTGATGGCTCACGGCCCCAAGTGATTTGAGCATTCCGTGGTAATCCTTTTCTGCCAGACAACCGAAAATTATGGTTGTTTTCTTACCAGGAAATTCCGTCTGCACGGTTTTGCATAAATGTTCCATGGAATGCGGATTGTGCGCCACATCCAGAACAATGTACGGATGTTCATGCGCGACTTCAAATCGTCCTGGAATGGTGACTCGGCCAAGGGCCTGCGCGATCTTCCTGGGTTCGGTATTCAAAAATCCCTGCGCTTCAAGAAGTTCAAGGACTGCAACAGCAGTCCGTACATTTTCCAGCTGATGCTCTCCCCGTAAACGAAGCTGGGCAGGCGGATAATGACCGCGGGATGTGCGAATCGACACACATCCTTGTTCAGTCCATTCCGTGGTCACCGCTTCCCGGGAAACAGTGACGGGTGCACCTTTCTCTTGTGCATTCTTCTTCAGAAAAGCGAGCACATCCGCATCCTGATCTGCCAGAACAACAGGAATATTCTCTTTAATGATTCCGGCCTTTTCACCGGCAATAGCGATGGTTGTATCTCCCAGAATCTCAATATGATCCAGCGCAATTCGGGTAAGCACTGCAGCCACAGGCCTGAGCACATTGGTCGCATCCAAGCGGCCTCCCAACCCGGTCTCAAAGACAGCGAAGCGAATCTTCTGATAATGGAAATAGAGGAATGCAGCAACAGTGATGGCTTCAAAGTAGGTAATATTCTCCAGCCCACTTGCTTGCGCGGTCTGAATCTCTCCGGCAATACGGGTAAAATCGCTTTTCGGTATCTGCCTGTCGCTGATTCGTATTCGCTCCCGAATATCATGGATATGCGGAGAAGTGAAAATTCCGCATTCTCCGGTGTGCTCATGAATCATCCGGCTGATAATCTCTGCTGTGGATCCCTTGCCCTTGGTTCCAGCGATATGAATAGCCTGGAAAGATTTCTGCGGATCATCAAAGAAAGAACAGTATTCCTGAACCCGTGAAAGTCTGAAATTACGGGCGGCCAGTTTTTCCGCACGATCTTTCTCATAATTAATAAGCGAGAAAAAGTATTCCAGCGCTTTTTGATAAGTCCACGCCATCAGCGGCCGTCGATATGTGAATGAAATTAATAAAGAATTACAACTCTGGCTTTGCTCAGAATATGTTCGAAACCGGGAATGCCGTCGAGCACTTGAACCGTCTCCACGGAAAGCAACAGATCACTGACATGCTTTTTCCCAAAGACCTTTTTTACCTTGAGAGTGAGCGGATTCTTTCCGGCCACAGCCAGCGCCTTTTTGTTTTTATCCCGCGCATATTTCACAATTCCTTTTTCAATGTATGTGTCCTCGCTGACAAGCGCTGCAGAATAGAGGATTGAACCGTCAGCTGCAAGTACTCTCGGAAAAAGAGCCGGCTCAAGACCAAGCCCTCTGGCGTCAAATACGATACCCGTATATTTTGTACTCTCTCTGGGAACAGCCTTTCTCGTCTCCTCGGACTTGACGGTAATGTTTGTCGTTTCCAAACCGCTCTTTTCCGACCGGCGGTCACGACTTCTCTCTTTTGCTGTCATTATCTTTTGGACATCTTTCTTCTCTTCAAATCCGTAATCCGCTGTCTTGAGTGGAATAAATGACCGAAGATTCTCGTTTAAATGAAGGACAAGACGCACTGAGAGTTTTCCGGATCCGGTGGTTCTGCTGACAACCGGATTGGAATAATCAATCAGGGATTCAAAGCGCTCATCCAGCAGATCTTTTTTGAGAAGATCACCCGCTGCGGCGTTGGAATTGATAACCAGTTGTTTGAGTTCGTTGAGCAGTCCGGTTCGGGCCTCTGCAATAACCATTGCTCGAACTTTTCGAAGATGTTTAAAAGACACATTATCCTTGATCGCATGTTCTTTCTGCGAAACAATATACTCCCGGAGGAGCATATTCTCAACCATAAATTTCTCATCGGAATAAATACGGAAAAAACACGCACTGAATAACAGAATAAAGAAGATTGTTTTTTTCATTGGAAGGACCACCTAAACCATTATCTCATTGACACTAAAAAGGGTTTCCCGGCGGATTCACAGGTCCGGCAGGCGGCGGAGACGACTCTTCGCTGGAAGGTTGAGGAGGGCTTGGCTCCGGCTGAGGCTGTGGTTGAGGGTTCGGCTGGGGCTGAACGTTCGGTTCAGCGGCTGGTTCAGCGACCGACTCAGACGGTTCCGTTGACACTTCATTTTCTACCCGCTTTTTCATCAGTCTTCCGGGTTTGAATTTAACGACCCTTCGTTCCGGGACCTGAACTTTCTCAAGGGTTCTCGGATTTTGAGCCACACGGCTTTTCCGTTTAACGATCTCAAAAACACCGAACTCCCTGAACTCCAGACGATCTCCTGAAGCCAGCACATCAATCATTTCATCCAGGAATGATTGGATCACATCGTACACAACGACCTGTTTTATTTTCAGGTCATTTGCAATCTTATTGACGATCTGTTTTTTTGTAACTGTCATGGCAAAGATTCCTCCTTTATCAATTTATCAGACAACTGAATCATAAGAAATTTTATCACAAGCCCTTTTAAGGTCAAGGATTAAAATAAAATTTATTTAAAGAGAGTGATTTGTCCGGATGGATCTGTGACCGCAAGTGTCTTCCCTGAGAACGTACCAATGACACCTGCATCAGCTGCAAAATCATATCCGCAGCGAATCGTTCCGTCTGTCAGCGATAAGAGAACAAGACCGTAATCCGGGGCACAAACGCAAACGCCTTCCGAATTAGCAGCCGCGATTGCTGTGACGCGCAAAAAGGTGGGGATCGAAATGGCTTTGCTCTTAAAGCTCTTCAAATCAACAATCTGGATATTCTTTCCGGCAAGGAATAATGCTTTATCTTTTTTGTCCGTAAAGATTACAGGATTGGATATCTCTGTTTCAAGAAGAGTCTTGCCTTGGGTTGTGATTTTCTTCAAGTACCTGTCCTTTCGGATAATAATACATTTATCCTGAGCAAACATATCCACCCGTTTCATCGTTTCCAGATCTCTGAGGTCGATTTGCGCTGTACATTTTTCACGAAGCAGGTTAAAGCAACTCAACCGGCCGCTGCAGTCCACAACATACACATTTGATTTCATCACAACCGGTTGCGCCAATGGAAATCCTGAAAGTTTTTCTGTAAATGCTTTTTTTCCCGTTTGGAAGTCAATACAGGCAAAATGACCACCATCATCGACCACGCAGATATACGGCTTGTTGTTTTTCAGTGCGACTGTGGCATAAACGGTTTTCCTGGTAACAGGAAACGGAGTAACGTATTTCCATTTCTGACTTCCATCTCGAAGAGAAACCCTTACCACCTGGCTATTTAGAGAGGAAAAAATCAGGTCCTCCCCACAAATCAGCGGGGCAGCTTTGACGTCCCAAAAATCCGGATTCGACACAATAAAACGACGCCCGTCAGGTTTGAGGATAAAGGGTTTGGAAACATTCACTTGAAACATCCACATGAGGCTGCCCGTGTTTTGGTCGAGGCAGATGACCTTGCCGCCTTGGGAGACCAGCAAGCGATTCCCGTAAAAAATCGGAGAAATTCCCGATGGTTTTTTATTCTTCTTTGTCCAACACGGAATTTTTTTCAGAATGCAGATGCTTTCAGGGGAATCCTGCTTCTCAAGCAGCATATCCTTTTTCCAGGGCTGAAACCCCTTCTTGCTTACATGAATCGAATAGGAGAGATCGGTAAGTGAATATTCCAGTTTAAGGACGGTGTCTGATCGACGGGTTTTGTTTACGGAAACGAATGCTCCGTAAGGAAATATCCGCAGAGTCACTACGGCCTTGGTCTTTCGCGCTTCTTTGCTCAGCGGATATTCAAGAAGCAGTTTCTTCTTTAGAAGAAAGCCCGCAACTGAATCCGCAGAAGCAATTTTCCTGAACAGATCCGCTGCTCCACGAATATACGTCTCTACCCGCTTCTTCTCTTTCACGACCTGGTCACAAAGATCTGTTCCCGGATACGTTTCGGCAATCACTGTCAGCTTTTTCTGATAGAGTTCCTGATCCCCCTTGCTCATCTCATTGCGGGCTGAGCTGAAATCATCCCATCCTTGCTTGAGTTTTTCCGAAATTTCTTTAATCAGCTTTCCGGCCTTTTGAACCGCGGGCAAATCTCCGCCTTTTTTTATTGCTTTTTTCAAGGGCTTTTCTGCAGCCAATGGGGTAGAGGATTTCAATAGCCTGTTCCCCTCTTCAATCAACGAGGCAACCTCCTTCTCAATCCCCTTCACCTTATCAACCAGGGCGGCAACCTCTTCTTTCTTGGAAAACCGGCTTCTGGTTGCCTTTCTGCGAAGATCGGTTAACTTTCCTTCTTCCAGAGCCGTCTGAAGATCTTTAAGAAAATTCTGATACGCCCTTCCTTCCTCCTGTTTCTGTTTCTTTTTAATCAGATTTCTTACATTGTCGACTTTGAGCATCAGCTTTGTTACATTCCCGTGTAGCTTGAATCGACGTATGGCAGTAGAAAGCAAGCGGTTGGCCCTGACATAATTTCCTTGTTTGACAGCCTTATCCGCTTCGCCTTCTGCCTTGTGAATCTCTTTGGCAATCCGTTTTTTGAACCCATCAATCTTTCCCTGAACCTTCTGTTTATATCGTCCGGGAATCATGGCCATCAGTTTCTGAAGTTTCTCTACAGCTCCACCCGGATCCTTATTCCCGCCTGCTGCAGCTTTCTGAATTTTCCGGTTGACCGTCTGCGCTGACCGTCCACGGATAACGAAAAACGCTGCAACACCACCGATCACTACAAGCAGCACCGCCACAGCAGCAATAATCATTTTCTTCTTTTTTGCCGCTGTATCCGGAACAGGAGGTTTGAGTTTTACCGGCTCAATGCCGATCCGACTGCTGATGAGTTCCGCTTCCGCATCATTAAGCGTGGAAATGACGTTTTGGGCACGGCGCTTGTATTCGATTCGATCCTCATCGGAGAGATCCGGATTGACCAGAATCGCACCAAGCTTCCGGGCAAGTAAACTGGTAAATTCCTTTGCTTCATAGGCCTGATCCGCTTCTGCTTTGAGTGTGTCGAACGCAACTTCCTGTAGAATCTGATTTTCAAGACAATAAACGATAAACGCAATGGTCTTGATCTTGCCGAAGTAGCTCTCTACCACAACATCTTCAATATTGCGCGTGCCATCAGCCAGTTCCAGAACCTTTACCTGATTTTCATCCGGGCCGTGTTCTTTCCATGCATTCACAAATTCCGGATTCTGAACAAAGATCTTTTTGGTGGAACCGAGTTTTTCAATAAACGCATTGAGTTCCCGACCCTTTTCCGAAACCTCACTCAGATACTCCTTGATGTCCAGGGTAATGGTCATTGTATTGTCGGGATTTTCTTCGTATGGATTTTCCTCTTCGTAGAATTCGTATCTGCCGTTGTTCCAGGCAAAGACTTCAAAGAGATCCTCTTCCAGCTGATATTTGAGTATCTCCTGAATTACCTCTTCGCTAACGTATTCCTTCTGAACAAATATTTTTCCAATCAATCCGCCCGTGGCCTGCTGTTCATCCAGGGCTTCGAGCAGCTGCTCCTGGGTAACTTTTCCCTTTCCGACCAACAGACGACCGATGTTCTGCCGCCGGCTACGACCGCTGCTTTCAAAGGTTATTTTGCCCTTGTCAAAGGCAATGGTCTTTCGCTCATTTCCGGAATAGAGAATCAGCTTCCCGGTGTCATAATTGTCCGAAATTTGATTGAATATTTCCGGAAGGCTTTCGTTCGTGAATTCACCTTTTTCCGGTACCATGTTCCACCCCTCCCAAAATCAGACTTATGCTTTTTTCCCGGCAAAATCTTTCAGAAAGGCTACCAGTTCATGTATAACCCGGGGCGCTGCAGCATTGTACATGGATACCCGGATTCCGCCCACAGATCGATGTCCCTTTATGCCGACAAAATCATTCTTTTCCGCTTCACGAATCAGTTCTTTTTCCAGTTCTTCAGACGGCAGGCGGAAAACCACATTCATCAGAGAACGCGCGTCCTTGTCCACCGGAGAACGAAAGAAATCCGGACAGCTGTCTATGAGTCCGTATATGGTCTCGGTTTTTTCCTGGTTGCGGCGTTCCATCTCTGCAAGCCCGCCTTTGTCTATTATCCACTCCAGGACCAGATTCATCATATAGATGGTAAACGTAGGCGGTGTGTTAAAGAGGGAGTTCTTCTCCACATGTGTACCGTAAGACAGTAGCGTGGGAAGCGTTGCAGACGCCTGCTCAAGAAGATCCTGCCGCAGAATAACCACCGCAAGTCCTGCGGGTCCTAAATTCTTCTGCGCCCCGGCATAGATCAGTCCAAACGGCGAGACATCCATCTTTCTGGAAAGAATATCACTGGACATATCCGCGACCAGCGGCACATCGCCGGTATCCGGAAACTGCTGCCACTGCGTTCCGCATACCGTGTTGTTGGACGTAATATGACAGTATACACAGGCCGGGTCTACGCGGATTTCATCGGCTGACGGAATACGGGTATATGCACCGCTTGTGTCTTTTCCGGAAGTCGTTTCTGTCTCGCCAAACCGGTCTGCCTCTTTCAGGGCCTTATCCGACCAGGTGCCGGTCATCAGGTAATGTGCCTTTTTTCCAGAGCCCAGCAGATTCATCGGAACCATGGCAAACTGCATACTGGCGCCGCCCTGCAGAAAAAGAACATGATAGCGGTCATCCAGATCCAGAAGGGTACGGATCTTTTCTTTGGCCCCGTTGTGCACCTGGTCATAGGCGGGACTCCGGTGACTGATTTCCATCACAGATATACCGGTTCCGGCAAAATCCAGCAATTCCTGTTGCGCTTTTTCCATCACTTCCGTGGGCAGCGCGGACGGCCCGGCAAAAAAATTATTCACTCGTTTCATTGTTTCCTCATCAAAATCCGTTCATAGTTACAAATGCAGCAGCATACGTATCCGCAGCCAGCCGATCATTCAATTTCTTTTACAATCAACCCGGAACAAAGCTTGGGCTCAAACCAGGTAGACTTTGGCGGAACCAGTTCTCCGGAATCAGCAATGGCAAGCAGTTCCTCAATGGACATCGGATACATGGCAAATGCCAGCTGTGCATCCTCGCAGCATCGTTTCTCCAACTCAGCCATTCCCCGAATACCGCCAACAAAGTCAATCCGGCTGTCTGTACGGGGATCGTTGATTCCAAAAACCGGACCGATCACCCGGTCCTGCAGTATAAACGAATCCAGAGATCGTACCGGATCCGCCTCATCCACGCTCTCTGCAGGCAGTGCCAGTAAATACCACGTATCGCCCAGAAACATCTTGAATGTATGACGCTTCGCAGGTTTGGTGGCATCCGACACCTCCACGGAAAAAACGCTGCGCATGCGCTCAAGGATATCATCCGTTGACAGGTCTCCGGCATCCAGTATCAGACGATTGTATTCCAGAATTCTCAGCTCATCATGCGGAAAGAGTACGGCAAGGAAGGTATTATACGGCTCCTGCCCCGTATGATTCTCGTTTGTCTCCATCCGAGTGCGGCAGGTATTGAAACCGGTCTCAGCTCGATGATGGCCGTCGGCAATGTACAGGGCAGGTACCGGCACAAACGTCTGTCGAAGCATATCGATATCCTGCGGATTGTCCACAACCCAGAACCGGTGGTTGACTCCGCTGGATGATTCAAAGTCATAGATCGGATCCCGGGAAACCATCGGCGTAATGGCATCCTGAAAGCGAATCGTATTTCGAAACGTCAGAAAAACAGGGCCGGCATTAATCCCCAACTGAAGTGTATTTTCGGTCCGATCCCGGACCTTGTCCGGCCGGGTCAGTTCATGTCGTTTGATCAGTCCGTTTCCATATTCTTCCGCCGACACGCCGGCAACCACGCCGGTCTGCGTCTTCCCTTCCATTGCCAGCTGATAGATGTAAAAACATGGGGAGTCGTCCCGCTTGAGATATCCTTTTTCCAGAAAAGACTGTAGATTGCGACGGCCCTGCGCATATACTTCAGCAGAATGAATGTCTGTATCCGGGTCCAGGTCAATTTCCGGCCGGGTGATATGAAAAAAACAGCCGGCGTTGCCGGCAGCGAATTCACCGGCCTCCCGGGCATTGACAACGTCATACGGGGGCGCGGCAACGTGATGTGCAAGCTCTTTCGGCGGCCTCAACCCCTTGAATGGACTGATCAGGGACATGGCTGAACCCGTACTCCATTAAAGCGTTCGTTTGTGTTCCGTAATTATATACGTATTGAAGATGTCGCCGACCTTGATATCATTGAAGTTCGCAACGACAACACCGCATTCAAACCCCTCGGCAACTTCCCGCACATCATTTTTGAAACGCTTGAGCGATCCGATCTTGCCGTCGTAAATAACAATACTATCGCGAACAACACGGATCGAATCGTTGCGGGTAACCTTTCCCTTTCGAACAAAACAGCCGGCAATGGTTCCGATTCGTGATATCTTGAATGTATCTCTCACCTCAATGGTTGCCGTTTCCTCCTCTTTCTTTTCCGGATCAAGCAGACCTTCCATGGCCTGTGTAATATCCTCCCTGAGGTGAAAAATTACATTGTATGTCCGGATATCCACAGACTTGGATTCGGCGAGCATCCTGGACTTCAAATCCGCGATCACATGAAATCCGATGATAATGGCATCCGAGGCATCGGCAAGCAGCACATCGCTCTCGTTGATCCCGCCGATCGCGTTGTGGATAATATTAATTTTGACTTCATCCGTGGAAATATCGTTCAGATATTTCTTCAACACCTCAATGGATCCCTGAACATCCGCCTTGACAATGACCTTGAGTTCCTTGACCTGCCCCTCCTCAATCTTGGAGAACAGGTTCTGCAGCGAGATATGCGTCTTGCTGGCCAGAGCAGCTTCACGGATGCGGATACTCCGTTTCTCAGCAATCTGTTTGGCCTTCTGAATATTATCCATCACATAAAACTTGTCGCCAGCCCTGGGGGTCTGAGACAACCCGGTGATTTCCACGGGTGTGGAGGGCTCCGCTTTTTTGACCTCCCGGCCGATGTAATTAATCATCTTCCGAACCCGTCCGTATCCATGGCTGCACAGAAGCACATCTTTTTTCTTAAGAACTCCTTCCTGAACCAGAACACGGGCCAGATTGCCCCGGCCCTCGGAAACTTCGGATTCCAGGACAACGCCCATGGCCGGACCTTCCAGCCGGACCTTAAGCTCCATCATCTCTCCCTGAAGCGCAATCATCTCCACAAGATCCGAAATTCCCTGGCCGGTTTCCGCCGACACTTCCACGCAAATGGTATCGCCTCCCCATTCCTCAGGGTTAAGGTCAAGACCTGCCAGCTGCTGTTTGACCATATTCGGGTTGGCATTGGATTTGTCGATCTTATTCAGTGCCACGACAATGGAGACCCCCGCCTCTTTGGCGTGGCTCACGGCTTCCTTTGTCTGAGGCTTGACCCCGTCGTCTGCAGCCACAACCAGTACAACAATATCCGTCACATTGGCCCCGCGGCTTCTCATTTCGGTAAAGGCTTCGTGACCCGGGGTATCCAGAAACGTGACCAGTCCATGGGATGTTTCCACCTGATAGGCACCGATATGCTGAGTAATACCACCGGATTCATGTTTGGCAACAGTCGTTTTCTGGATATAATCAAGGAGCGATGTCTTTCCGTGATCCACATGCCCCATCAGCGTGACAATCGGAACCCTGGGCTTGAGTTCGGCATCCTTTATCAGGCTGCTGTCAATTCCCTCAAACTCCTCCTCCAGATCCTTCTCTTCCTTGATCTTCAGATCTTTGTTGTACTCAGCCGCAACCAGTTGAGCCAGATCCACAGGCATGGTTTCATTCAGCTGAATAAGCGTGCCCTGGTCCATCAGGTACTTGATAATGTCATTGGTCTTGATGCCGATTGCCGACGAAAGGGACCGAACGGTAATCGGAAGTTCAATACCCACCTCTTCCAGCTCCACCGGTTCAGCCGGTACAGTTTCTTCCACCTGCGTTTCGTCAACAGCAGTGACTTCCTCTTCCTTCTCCGCAACCACTGCCTTCTTTTTTTCTTTCTTTTCCTGCCTGGATTTGGGCTTGGACTGCTGCGGAATCTTAAATCCACCGGAACCGGTAAAATCAATGATAATCTTCTTGCTCTTTGCCTCACGTTTCTTTTCCGTGTCCCCGGATTCAGCAGGCCGCGCTTTCTTATCTTTACCGGAAGGCGCTTTGCTTCTTTTCGAATCCGCTGACTTCGGTTTCGACTTCTTACTCCGGTCTGTTTTCTGCTCTTTCTTGCTTGCGGCAGAACTTTCTTTTTTCTTCTGTTCCCGGACGGAAACCAGCGAACTCTTGATCAACTTTATTTTGTTATCGTCAAGCATATTCATGTGGCTCTTGACGTCAATTCCCTGCTTCTGGCAGGCCTTGATTATGTCTTTATTGCTGATGCCGTATTCCCTGGCCAGCTCATAAACTCGTATACCCAAAATTACCTCCGGTTCATCGGTTCGTCAGAATCCTGCTATTTCGCTTCCTTCTGGCTGTTTTTTGGTTCAGACTGGGCACGTGGAGCCGCTTCACTGACACCGGTCTTCTTGAAAATCTCTTCCGCGTGCTGAATAATGCTGGCGGCCTTTACGTCGCCGATTCCCTTGAACTCTTTCAGACCATCCACACCCTGCTCAAGAACGTCCTCAATGGAATTAATTCCAGAGATAATCAAACTCTCCACCATGGAATCGTTGAGTTCCGGAATTTCCATCAGCTGATTCTTGCGGTTCTCGGTCTCTTCCTTCAGGTCTGTTTCCGTGATTACATCCAGGTGATAATCCGTGATTTTCGCGCTCAGACGAATGTTCTGCCCCTTCTTTCCGATCACAAGGGGAAGCTGATCATCGGGAACAATAATCCTGGCCCGTTTCCTGTCCTTCTCCAATTCAATCCGGCTGACCTTGGTCGGAGACAGCGCGTTTACGATATACATCTCCACTGCCGGATTCCATTTAACAATATCAATCTTTTCTCCGTTCAGTTCGTTAATAATACTCTTGATTCTGGAACCTCGGATCCCCACGCAGGCCCCCACGCAATCCACCTTGCTGTCGCTGGAGAGTAGCGCGATCTTGGTCCGCTGACCGGCTTCCCGGACAATATTCTTAATTTCAATCACCTTTTCCGAAATCTCGGGCACCTCCAGTTTGAAAAGCTCCCGGACAAAATTCTCATGACTTCGTGAGAGGACAATATCCACGCGCTGACCTTTTTTCTCCACATCCAGCACATATGCCCGAATCCGTTCGCCGATTCGATACTTTTCGTTGAATACCTGCTCCCGGTACGGAAGAATCCCTTCGCATTTTCCAAGATTTACAATCAAATCTTTTTTGTTGAACCGAAAGATACTTCCCGAAACAATGGTTCCAATCTTATCCGAGAAGTCATCGTAAATCACATTTCCTTCCGCTTCCTTTATTTTCTGAATCAGCACCTGCTTGGCGGTATTGGCCGCGATCCGGCCGAATTCCTCCGGGGATATTTCCTCGCCGTCCATCACCGCTTTGACGGCTCCGGTTTCCCGATCAATCGAAACCTCTACGTCCAGATTCAACCCGTAACTCTTTCGGGCGGCACTGGCCAGGGCGGACTCCAGACTTTCAAACAGAAGCTCCCGGTCAATGGACTTATCTCTGTGAATACTGTCAACCAGTCGTAATATCTCACCATTCATAATTATTCTTTCTTCCAAAAAATTAAAGTGGACACGTTGATGTCCACTTTACTCCAATTGCATAAGGGTATCCAAAATTATGCAGGAAAAGGATTATACAGAATCAATGAAAAGGTGTCAAGATTTTTTATGAAAGCGGTTTACCTTCCAGTTAATCGACAACCCTCTCAGGCATGGGAACAAAATACGCAGTCTTGAACGGTCGCGAATTCCCCTTTTGAAGCCGTTTGAAATAATGCAGCATCTCAACGGCCCTTTCTTCGCTGATGGTTCTGAATTTTCCCACATAAACCGCTTTTCCGGAACGGTCGGTAAAGACATCAAACTTTTTCTTTTTCAGGTCATTGATAATGTCCCGAGCCTTTTGTTTGGATGTCCATACAATTCGAATCGTATACTTGTACTTTGGTTCAGTTTTCGGAGCTGTTTTTCGTTTAACAGTCCGCGGTCGGCTTTTCTTTGTTCCCGGAATCGTCACCGGATTCGCTTTCCGGTCCCTGACAAGGTTCTTAATATCTGTCATTTGATCCAGCGGTTTTGCCTGGACGCTGTTGATTCGATTGGTTTCTTCTATCCGGGAAAGTTCAGCGCTCCGGGCACCGTACCCCTCCTTGTGACCAATCCGGTAGGAGATATACAGCATAAAAAAGATAATCATCGTGAGAATAATCGCTGTATCGACCCCGATCGTAACAAAACGCTTGTTTGCGGACGTCTCTCCGGATGGAAAAGGCATGGATTGAGAGGTTCCCTCCGGTCCCGTTCCAGCCGGCTCCGGACGTTTCGGCCTGGGCGCGGCAGACGGTTCTGGTTTGGGCTTTGACTGCTGCTGCGCTGCAGGAGGCTCAACCGGCTCCAATTCCGCGTATTCGGGCTCAGGGGCAGCAGGTTCCTGAACCGGTTCGGGTGCCGAAGAAGCAGACGTTTTTTCCGGCGCTGTTTCTTCGGGACGGGCTTCCGGACGTTCTTCCCGCGAATAGGTATCCTCTTTTTCAGACGACTCATCCGGCGGCTTGAATACTTCGTAAAAAGACAGCGGTTTTCTGGCCATTCGTTTTTCCTGAATCAAAAACAAAAACTTAAATTACAGACGGAACCCGAAACATTCCGTCACCGGTTTCCGGCGCATTGGCAACAGCCTGATCGGATGACAGTGATGGTCCGGGGCGATCCTCCCGGAACACATTCTCCAGATTCTTCACCTGGGACATGGGTTCCACCTCATGCGTGTCCAGCTCACTCAGCTGGTCAAAATACTCAATAATACGCGACAGCTGCGTTCGAAAAAGCGCCTGCTGCTCCTTGCTGACCTGCAGACGCGAGAGCACAGCAACATGTTCAACCGTTTTCAAATCAATCGCCATTTACAAGACCCCTTTGGATTTTTCAAAGAAATACCGAAGCTGCATGGCCTTGTTCAGACGGGCCTCCAGCTGCGGATTGCTGCCCATCGTCCGTCTGGCCTTGAGAAAACTGTTGATTGCCCGGTCAATGGCAGCTCGCCCCTTAACCAGTTCATGCTGCCCCCTCCTGGACGTCAGATCCTTCATTGCTTCCTGACCGTGCCCCAGGGCTACCTTCAGATACTTCTCCGCCTTCTCAAAATCCTTGTTTCCGGAGGTATTAACCGACGGCATTCGAATTTTCTTCTCCTCCACACCCTGATCCGTTTTCCGGACCGGTTTCTTTTCCGGGGCCGCATAATTCTGAGTATCCACACTGGCCACCTGAAGCGATGACGCACCTGTATTCGCCCTCGAATCCGCAATCTCAATCTTGAAATCATTCTTGGCCGATGGACCGGAAAGCATCTGATCCTCATCTGCAAGCATCGCGAACTTGGTCCGGGGATATTGATCCTTGATCTCACGAATACACTTTTTCATATTATACCGCTGGCCGAGAGTGCTGTACCAGACCGCCCGAAGATAAAGTTTTCTTGCGTAATAATTTTCAACCTCACTGCGCAGGTCAGCAGCCTTGTCCGCGGCCCGGCAAAGCATTTCATGCACCCGGGCCCGCACACCGTTTTCATACGCCCACCGCGCCAGACGGTACAGAGGAACTGCGGCAGGAGACTCCAGATCCTTTTCCTTATCACTGAAAGCAGCCTCCAGCTGCCGGGCCCGTTCTTCGGGTGTCACCTTCTCTTTCTTTCGGATCATACTCTTATTCAATTGAAGCGTTACCCCGTTGTTCAGTCCGAGTTCCATCTTGAAATCCGTTTCCTTGCGGATCGTTCCCTCCAGCACATTTCCGTTTTCAAGAAAAACGCGGTAGACCACAGAGCGGCTGAGCAGATTGGGCTTCATCTGCGAAACCAGGGTTTTGAAAACAGCCGCCTGTCTGGACTTCTTTCGGGCCTCCGCAGTAATTGATTTATCCACATTCAAATACTCAACCTTTTTATAGGCATTGATCGCCTCGTCATATGCAAGCATCTCGGCCTTGGCATCCCCACTCTTAATCAGGTTTCTGGCTTTGGTGTTTTCCAGCTCACTGATGGGTCCAGATCCGGAATGCGCCGGGTTACCATTGTCTTCGGACAGGGGAATCTTTTCCAGGGCGCGGGCATTCTTTTTTCGCTGTTCTTCCTCCTGCTTTTCCTTTTTCAGGCTTTCAACCTTCTCTTTGGCCTGCCTGAACATCTGAATGGTTTTATCCGGAAAGATACAGACAATCACTCCCACAATCAGAACAAAGCCCAGGAGCACGGCAATCTTCTTTAATACGGAGATCTGTTTGTGCTGTTTGTAATTCCCGCTGGAAGACGCATTCTTTTTAGACATAATTTCACCCGAAAAAAGTTTTAACGGTAATAAAATTATAATTTATCCTTGATTTAAGTCAACCATAAATTACCATTTATAAAAATCAACTCTTTTTGAAAGGACGCCTTATGCGTACAATCCTGAACCCGATCTTCTCCTGCCTGCTGATCTGCTCCGTTGTTTTTACCTCCGCTGTTTCCGGCGAAGAGGGTGAGGCAAAAGAGAAAAAAGAAAAAAAGAAGCCGGCTCCGGCCATTGTACTCAAGACCGACAATGACAAAATCTGCTACGTGCTGGGATTTATGGTAGGCCGGGATATCAATAAAAAGCAGAATATCAACCCGGAAACATTCTGCAAAGGCATTAAAGACAATGTAACCGATACTGCTCCTGCGTTAGAAAACTACAAAACCAATAAAGAAAAACAGAGCTATGTCACAGGGTTTCGGATTGCGCGAAACATCAAAGTCATGGGCGACCCCTTTGTGGTAGACCTCTTTGTAAAAGGCTATACCGACAGATTAAACAACATCAAACCGGCTATTGAAGAGGACAAAATCATGGGCCTGATTCGCGAAAAACAGAAAGAGCTCACCAAAAAATTTCAGGCGGATACGGTTGAAAACCTTAAAAAAGGACAGGAGTTTCTTAAGGCAAACAGCACGAAAGAAGGTGTAAAAACCACGGGCAGCGGACTGCAGTATAAAATCGTTAAAGAAGGTAACGGGGATTCCCCAACCGCTGCAGACAAAGTCCGGGTCCATTACGAAGGCAAACTCATTGACGGCAAAATCTTCGACAGCTCCTACAAACGGGGAAAACCAGCTGAGTTTCCGCTCAATGGCGTAATCCGGGGCTGGACCGAAGGACTTCAGCTCATGAAGCCCGGCGCCGAATACCAATTTTTCATCCCCGCGAACCTGGCATACGGCAAGCAGATGAAAAGCGGCATTCCACCCAACAGCGTTCTGATCTTCAAGGTCGAACTGCTCAAAGTGCTCGATTAAGAATTTCTGAAACAACTCATCCGATATTCGAGCCCTGTTTGCGGAGCTCCGCGTGAATGTCGGCCATATCCAGATCCCGCATGGATTTGCCGGTGACTGCGGCCAGGGCTGCTACGGTCCCCGCGCCCTGACCGATGTTCATGGTCACAGGCATGGTCCGGAAGAGTTCGGCCGGCACACAGGACGCGCTTCTACCGCTCCCGATAATCAGACCGTCATGCTCAGGCGGCAGCACGCTCCGCAGGGATATATCAAAGATCTTGTCTGTCACGCGCAGCTCCTTGTTCCCCACCACAACGCCGCGACCAATCCGGTCGTCATATGCCGGTCCCTGGTCGTACATCTCCCGGTCCATGGTGTAATCGGTCTTCAGATACCGGGTCCGGCGCAGACCGGGCGCAGATGCGGTGGCATTGACAAAGGCATTTCTGCAGCCCGGAAAAACCCTGCGAAAGACATCGGTTACCATGTGAGCGAGCTTGCGCCCCCTGCGGATGAAATCCGAAAGCGACTGCGCGTCCGGTTCATCCAGCTTGAAGAAACCCGTGTTAATGGTCAGCGTCTGCGTAGGCTTGACCGCCAGCATCTGAAAGGCGTACATGTGGACAAAGGGCCCCCAGGGTTCGGGAATATCTCCGCGCTGGACCGCATCCTGGATAATCTTCATCTTGCGACCAGTGCCGTGGTTGAAAAAACCGATCCCCGTATCCTCGTAAAAAACCAGGAATTCCTCCACACTCATGGACACGTCAAACCCGGTAATATACTGATCCGGATTCTCCCGGATATAGTCAATGATCGCATCCGCATCCACATTGCCCATGCGAAAGAGAATACTGTGTTCATTGGGCGCGATATGAAGCGGAATTCCGGCCCATGCCGCCACATCCGCGTCTCCCGTGGCATCCACAATACAGTCTGCTGTAACGTCCTGCAGTCCGGACCGGTTGGCGATCTTCACACCGCGAACACGGTTTCCATCTGTCAGCGCATCCACAATCACCGTACCGTAAAGAATATCCGCACCCGCTTCTTCCATGATCTCATCCATGCACAGCTTGCCGATTTCCACTTCAAAGACCACATGTCCCCGGTGGCGATGCCAGTTCTCACTCACCCCCCGACGTCTTACCATGCGATCAATCAGTTCAACCGGAATACCCGCGACCACGGGTTCCCGCTTGTCATTGTGAAAAAAATTGCAGATCGAAGTCTCCAGCGTTGCCGTACTCACTCCGCCGGCAAACGCCTCTTTTTCAATCACAAGAGTCCGGGCCCCGGCCCGGGCAGCAGCCGTTGCCGCACACACACCCGCCAGTCCCGCACCGGCGACAATTACGTCATAATGATTACTGGATGCCATGAAAACCTCACGTGAAAAAGGAAATAATTTCTGTTATCGGGTGTGATTATATGGGAAAAACCGGAAAATGTCCAAGAAATTTCTGAACATGCAGTTCTCTGTCGGTATCGGTATCGTAATCGGTTTCGAATCGTTTAAGCCGTTCCGGAAAAGCCCCTGATCCTGCCATCAGATCAGCGTCCGCTCTTGCCTGAAACAGAGGTCCAGCCACTGGCCGGGATCACAATTTTTCTACCGTCTGTCAATTCCAGTTTTACGGGTCGCTTCGTGATATTCCAGGCGATATTTCCGCCGATTCCATACGGACCGTATCCGTGAATGCCGTCTGCGCTTGCGTTGTAAAGCGGATACGTTTTTATGCGGATCTCAGCGCCTGCGTCCGTCAGATAATTGCGCAGAAAGGTTGTACACATTCTCGCAATCGCTCCGTTATGCCATGCATGATAAAAGAAACGGGTTGTCAGAAACGCCTGGCGTGCGTCACTGGTTACGGCCAGAAATGGTTTATCGCCACAGGTTATCAGAGTTTTCAGCGGTACATTATATTTCTCAAACTCAACTATCTGATCCTGCGGATACCGAATGCCCTTTTCCGGAAGAATATTGTTGCACCAGGGATGACTGGATTCGCTCACCGCAAGCGGCGCCGGTTTCGTTCGGTTGTATCGAAGATGAATACCCTGGGAACGCATCTGCGTACTGAATCCCCTGGTACCCAGATAAGATCCCTTCTCTGTTTTCGAATCCCGGTGCGCAATCATAAACTCTCCGCAGAACAGCACCCGACGGGCTTTTTGGAGATTCTCGTTCATTGCTGCCGTAATATAGACCGGATCGGGGATGATTACAGCCTTGAATGCGGAAAGGTCATGCGTTTCCAGCCACTCGTAGGGAATGACCTGCAGTCGCACGCCCATCATGCGGAGCAGACCTTCGACCTGTCTGGCGGAGATGTTGTCGTAGGAAGATAACACCCTGGGGCCACCGTTCCCGGGGAGCCCGGATGCCGCAAAGGACTGATAGACCAGGGCGACTTCCGGTTCCGGGAGAGGCTTTTTGACAGCATCCAGCAGCTTACGGATTTCCGGCCCGAACCGCAGGGCATAAACCTGTTCGATCCGGTCCACCTTGAATTTTTCCGCCCCCGCACCCTGCCCTCCCCGCGCACCGCGCCGCATGGGATACTGAAACCCGATCGGCACAACACCTTCGCCCACGGCTTTTGCCGCCAGGGGCAATTCCCGCTCAAGCCAGATCTCATACGTCCTGCAGCTGGGCATCTTGCCGCAGCATTCGCCAAACGCTATCCGTTGGTTACAGGTCACATCCCCAAAAGACAAATCATAAAACATGAAATCCGCACCCGGCGCATCTCCCATGTTCAAGTTATAATGGTTGGTCGGATACACTTCGCTCCAGGTTCCCACAAGCTTGGTTGTATATTTTTTAGCCGAAGCTACGTAATGTGCCCGAAACTCGCGTAGGGTGCGACTCCGGAATTCCTGCCACTGCACCCAGCGCAATGACCCGGGCTTACCGCGGGCCGGTGGCCTGGGAAGCGGCACATTGGGTGTTTTCATGGCGACATTAAACGCCTGTCTGGCTTTTTCAGAGAAACGATAGTCAAACGGAAATCCTCCTTCGGAATACAGCCCCCAACCAATGACAACGCCCAGTATAATCGGTTTGGTTTCAAAGAAACGGATTTTCTTATTCAACTCCTCGCATCCGCGTTTGACCTCCTCAGGATCAAACGGATCCTGGGTCGGATGTTTCACACGGGCCAGACATTTCAGGTCATATTTTTTTAATAGTTCAATATTCGTACGGGTTCCCTCGTTTGCACCGGACACATAGCCATTGATCACCTGGTACCCGCGCTTCTGAGCTTCAGCCGCCATCTCTTCGACGGACCAGCCCCAACTTGGAACAAGAATCTGCATCTGCTGAAGCCGGTGCAGCTGCTCCTTCCTGCTCAAGGTTTCTTTTTTCTCACTCGCATTCAACGCACATGCCATGGCAATACCTGCAATCAATACGATCCATCTGAAAACCATTTGTTTCCTTTCAATACGTTTAACGATTGCCTCGTATATGCAACACCCTGCACATCGTTGTACAAAATCCTGTATTAAAGAAAGTCCGGCTCATTCATACTCCCACTTGTGCAGCCAGGGATCCCGGGTCCGTTCCTGAAAGGCCTTGAGCTTTTCGCAGAACGCATCCACCCGTGCTTTGTGTTTGGCCTTGCCTGCCAGATTGTCCACTTCATCCGGATCATTTTCCAGATCATACAGTTCAAATCTCGCACGATGCACATAGGCCTCAATGCTCCGCGCACCAAAGGTCTCGCAGTTATCCCGAAGCGCAGCCTGCCAGGACGCGGAATCCCACAGATCACTGGAAAAGGGATAGGGCAGGGGATGGGCAATATTCCAGATAAACTTGTATCTGCGCGTGCGAATCACGCGCATGGGATAGTAATTGGTGATCTCGTGCAGGCAGTGCGCACCGTAGACCTCCTCACGCCAGTCCGCAGGATTCTCCTCATCCATGGCCTGACAAAAGGAGAGGCCGTGAAAATCATCCGCAGCAACGCAAACCCCGGCTGCATCCAGGATCGTAGGCGTAAGATCAGCCCAGCTGACCAGACCGCTGCAGATGTTCCCCTTGCGCGTCTCATTCGGCCGCTTGGCAATACAGGGCAGATTCATGCCGGGTTCATAGAGCGTGGTCTTGGATTCCGGAAATGCAGCACCGTTATCCGACACATATATAATCAATGTATTTTCATACTTGCCGGCTTGCTTCAGAATATCCAGCAGCCGTCCGATTCCCCGGTCCAGCCGGGAAACCGACTGGTAATACTGAGCCAGTTCCGCACGTACCTCAGGGGTGTCGCTCAGGTAAGAGGGCACTATCACGTCCTTCTCCGAATACTTCTGCTCCGAATCACCGTCAAAGGGCTGTTCCGGATTGCCGAACCGATTGGGACGGCATGGATGGGAGTTGAGTTTTCCCCCGCCCCGGTGAGGATTACAGGAACACCAGTACAGAAAGAACGGTTCCTCTGTCTGAACAAACTCCCGGCAGTTCTCAGACATGCGTACATCATCCCGCCCCGCACCTTCAAGTGTTTGCTCAAAATGAAAGACCGGCTCCGGTCCCACATGATACTTGCCCACGCGTGCGGTCCGGTAACCGGCTTCGGTCAGATGCACGGGCAGACTCTTAAAATTCTCAAAACAGCTGAAGTGGTGATTGCCGTGATTGAGTCCGTACATGCCGTTACTGTGACTGAACAGGCCGGAAAGAATCACCGACCGGCTGGGTGAACAGGTCGCGGCCGTACAAAATCCGTGGGTAAAGCGGACCCCGTCCGCAGCCAGCCCATCCAGGGCCGGGGTCTGAATACAGGTGTTTCCGGTACACCCCATATCCATCCCATGATCATCGGATACGATTAAGACTACATTCGGTTGTTGATCAGACATTTTACGTTCTCCGGGTATTCATTCGCATTGACTGGATTTTTTACTGTACATACAGTATCCGGGAAAAAAGGATTTTCAAGAAAAAAAAGACCGGACAGAAATATTTGGACAACACGTAATATCCAGGTATAATGGGTCTTAATCATAAATTCTCTTGGGAGGGAAACCGATGAGCTGGAAAGCAACATACATTGCTGAGCAGGATCTTATAGAGTGCATCTTTTCCGGTCATGTTGCACCCGATGGAATCATCGCAGCACAAATTAAAGTCAACCGCCTTTCGAACGAAAACAACTGCCGCCGAATCCTTGTAGATGACACCAAATGGAAAACCACGGTATCCGAGCTGGACATTTACAGCTGGCCTAAACTCTATGAAGATTTGGATGTAAACCGAAACAACCGGATCGCTGTCATCTCCCCACCTACGCCCGCGGAACAGAAAAGTCTTCAATTCTACGAAACCGTTTGCCGGAACCGCGGGTGGCAGATCTCACTTTTCAGCACCCGACAGCAAGCCCTTGACTGGCTTCTGAACGAACCTGCTGCAACCACAGCTTCCGACTCTTGCGTCTGACAAAGCAGCAACCACACGCAAACTCACCCCGCAAACAGTTCGGCCAGCTCTTTTTCCGATGATGCCCTGCGCACCGTCAGGCCCACCATTTTTTTCGCAACACTGCGAAGTTTGCTGCCGCCTTCCAGCGTATCCAGAAATTTCATCCATTCGGAAGGAACCACGGAAATCCCGCCCAGGGCAGCACTCAGAAAACCGACACACCCACCGGCAAAATCCGGGGACTGGCACTCCAGGACCGCGGTACGGACAGCCTCGGTGACATCCGTGCCGGCATAGGCAAATGCCGCGGTAACCACTACCAGCATCTTGTACGGATCCCTTTTGCCGTAGGGATGCACCAGATACCCGATATCCTGCATGACCTGCTGCGGAGACTGGGCATTGCGGCCGCACCGGATGGCCTCCCGGACCAGGTAATCCGGACTGGCCGGGGTGCCGACCCTGGGCATGGGGGCGGGCATTTCAGCGGCAAAGTAAAGCGCGGTATCCAGCACCGAATCCACACTCGCGTTCGGCTGCATGGCATCCGCGGCCATGGCCGCGATCAGCGCAGGCACCACAATGCCGCGGTCCCGCTGAAAAAGCGATGCCAGAGACCGTGCGCTCAAATACGCCTCCTCCGGATCAAAAGCATGAACCATGGCAGCCGGAAGCGCCGCGTACAGTCCGGTATGCATGGGTACATTCATCATAGCGGCTGCGCGGGGCGGTGTGCCCTGCTCAAGCAGCTCATAGACATTTCGCATCACGTAACGGATGGGATTGGCAATCGGCTTAATCACGACCTCCCCGTCTCCAAACGCCAGGGGATCCGTATTCTGCAGCCATATCCGGGCTGCGTCCTCGACCGTGGGAAGACCATCGCATTCCAGGAAAACCTTGCACAGGTTCATGACCTGGGCATTAAAATCAATACCGTATTCGCCCCAGCTCAGGCCCACAGCCCCTTCCGGAAAACCGTCTGCGGCTTTCAGCCGCTTGTCCGCAGACTCACGCCATGCCTGATGTTCAACCAGCCGTCCGCATACGCTGCCAGCTGCACTTGCGCTCAACGCACCGGTCATCCGGGATTCAAGTTCATTCTCAGGAACTTTTCCCGCGGCTTTTGAATCCGCTGCATCGCATACGCTCTCGCTGATATCTATGCTCCGGGCGAATTTCCTGCGTACCAAACCGGCCATCTCTCTGCCGAGCGTGAACAGGTTTCTGCCCCCGGGCAGTTTCTCCAGCGCACTTCGCCAGGTTTCGGGCATGGACATGTACCCGTTGAGCGCGCCTGTCATCTGGCCGACCATGGACGATATGGTATCGGAATCACGACCGATGTTGGCACCGCCCAGAACACCATCCCGGATATCTCCTCTGGCCGTGGCAAATACAGCCAGGGTCAGAAGCAGGGTTTCGGCGCAGTCAAAGGACTGGTACTCCGTGAGCTTCTCATAGGCCTCGGGCCGGAGTTCCAGATAATCGGAATACGAACTACCCACGTCCACAGCCAGTCTGACCGCATCCCGCAGATTGTCGGGGTTGCGTTTGTTGTAGGTCTGAAGCGGTTCCGACGGAGACATGCGCACAGCTGTTTCCAGTACTGATTCCACGGTTGCGCCAGGCCGGAACGCCTCGGCCATGGCGGCCGCGGTCACGGCCGCGGTCAGCGTACTCAGCCCCCGCTGAAACATGGACGTCAGCTCCAGGGCATCTGCAAATGCCTGTTTGGGATCGCCGGCATTAAAGACGGCAATCGGATTGACCGACATCAGTCCGGAGCCCGTTACAATATTCAGAGCACCCGTTGTCCGCGCGGAATAACCGTTCATCAAAAGTTCATACGTACTGTCCATGCAGTACCAGTAATACGCGACATCCATCTGCTCGATCCAGGCGGCCGCGTATTCCTCCGGCCCTACCCGACCGTCTCTGGCCAGATATGCCCGACAGAGGATCTGTGCCAGAGCAGTATCATCCGTACCAATGTCATCGGGAAAAAGCTGGTCCGAAGCCTTTTCACGGTCCGCAAAGGGATCTTCGATCACTCCGTATTTTTCCACGATCCGCTGATAATCCCATCCCTCCACAGGACGCCCAAGCGTATCCCCGACCGCGCCCGCGGTCAGACAACCGATGATTTTATCTTCCAGATGATCCAACATGGTTTGTTCTCCAAAATCTGTTATTTGTTGTCGGTATCGGTATCAAATCTTTTTATAAAATTCAAAAGAAACCCTCATTACTCTTTACTGTCCTTAAGCCACGGCTCTCACTCCACCGCGATTTCCTTCACGGTTTTGTACTCGAGTACGGCACGCACGATGCGCTCATTGCCCCGGTCATTGATGTAAAGCGCCTCGTCGGTCACGGCTGTAAAATTCGGATGGCACAGGTCGATTTCCGGCTCGGTCAGGGGACTTTTGAGATCCTCGGGATCGCCTTCACGGCGCGGCCGCAGTTCCCCGGTTTCGGGATCAGGCACGGGTGAATCCTTGCCGCGGCTGTCCGCGTTGCCGTAGGCGCCGATCCGGGTCACGATATTGCCGTTGGCATCCAGCACATTGACCGAACAGGAGTGGAGGGCCGGAACGAACAGACGCTCAAAACCGTCCAGGGTAATATTGGACTTGGGACACATGCAGTTTCGCTGCCGGAATGTACTCATGCCCGGATAGTCCCAGAGCATGTTTTCAATGCGGACCGGTCCGTTGTTTCCCCAGTAGGACATTCCCAAGGTGTGGGTGGCTTTGCCCTTGAGCTTGCCGCTCCAGCGCCCCTCAATGCTGCCCACGGGATAGTTGTTCATTTGGGCGTTGAACTTGACTACCGTACCCCAGTAGTGGGGATAACTTTTGGCTCCCGGAGCCAGCCCTTCGGGAGTCTTGATGTCGACCGGATGGCATTCCAGCGCCATATACACGGCTCCGCTCCGCCCGATCTCCACACCCTGGCTCGGTCCCAGTCCAGGAAGCGTGCTCAGACATTTGAGTTTTCCGACCGCAGAATAAACCTTGAGCAGCGATGCGGCAAATGGGTTATTATACATGTCTTTTTTGGTCGGCGCTTTCAGGTTTTTCTTCTTGAGCAGATCCTTGTCTTTCTTGCGAATCCCGCAGGGAATGTACAGATCCCCATTGGGGGCAATGCCCATCATATCCTGAAAAGTACGCGCGCCACGGGATGCGCCAATGGGAACGGCAGGAATGTTCTTGCCTTTGAACTTGACCGTAACCTTTTTGTTTGCTTCGGGCAGGGGCACCAGCATCTTCGTATCCGGATCATAGCAGACCAGTCGGGTGCCTGCGGACTGGGACCGGATGTAAAGTCTACCATCCGGCCCTGTTTTGGCCTGCTCCACGCCAAATCCGCTGCGGGACCGCTTACTTCCAAAACGGTCGATCACCTTGCCGGTTCGACCGTCCACACGCAGCATGGCACTGGGATAGCTCATATCATTTTCACGGATGTAGAGTTCCTCGCGAAACGGATCCGCCGTGATATGGCACTGATGCGCCCGGGGGCTCCACTGCCCCCACCCCTTGGGCTTTTTGTTGATCTCGCCGACCGGCAGGCTTTTATGATACGTGCCGTCGGGTTTGAAGACCTGGATTCGATGATTGCCGGAATCCGCCACATAGACATTGCCGTCTTTATCACAGGCCACACCCAGCGGATGTTTGAAGTGCTCGTTATCCGACCCGGCCTTATCCGGGTTACCGAGCCAGGGTTTCAGCGCCCCGGGCTGTTTCATA
>CAZGEP010000011.1:44100-47558 GCA_964524955.1 uncultured Planctomycetota bacterium
ATATCCATTCGGAATACCGCATGTTTCCAGCCCCGCTCCGGGGAACCCGCGTACAACCATCGGTCATCGGGAGAAACCGCCATGTGAAGCGGACCGCCGTGGTGAACATCCGCCTTGCCCAGAATCTGTCCTTTGGGGTCAATGGCAACAAGGTCACCTGGTGCAATCGCCCCATCCCGTCCATTCACCATCAGCAAATAGCGTCGCGGATGACGCCGGTTCCACGGTGTCACAAATAAAAACCGATCGTCTTCAGTTACAGCCGGAGTCTGGCGTAATGCGTCTACGCCCATATACGAATTCGTTGTCATCGGACAAACAAAACCCGCGTAAGAATATGCCGGATCCGTGGTTCCCCAGTCGGTTCTGTTCCAGCGGATGTGCGCGGTCTTTGTGCGATTCACTGTAACCAGGGGCGGAGCAATCCGCCGAAGATACCGCCCCTGCCTGTCAAAGACGCGAATGTTGAATGAAACGGTTTCAGATCCTCCCGTGCCAATCAGCCCGTCGAGAACATAAAGTCGTCCCTGAGAATCCACGCCAATGGCCCGGCGGCTGGTCACCCGTCCGGGTCCCCACCCCAGTGACCGGCCGTAACCGGCAGTAAGCCCCAGCCCCACCTTGATGGTGCACGAAGCCGTATCCACAGCCGTTCCCTGGTCGTCATTGCCGTCCCATACAATCTCCTGCGAAAGCGTCCCCTGCCTGAAAGGCCACGGCGCTTTTTTTCCAAGCACGCCCGAGGCCAGGTGCCGGACAATCCTGCCGTCGCTGTCAACCACCATCACGGTCGCATCACAGGCCGCATCCGCTTCAAACCGAATTACATATCCGTCGTTGATTTTTTCAACCACTGGTTTCTGCTTGAAGGTAAACGTCCCGGCCCGCTCCTGGCGGCCCTGAAACGGATTGATCGCTGCTTCAGCTGGATCGCTCTGCGCCGCATCCGCACTGCTCAAAAGCGCAGATAATCCGAGAATCAGACTCACGACGAGTCCTTGTTTCACACTTGTTTCTGCCATCATCCGGCTGAATAAACCCATTCAAATCACTCCTTTATGATCCGGAATGAAATTTCTGATTCTGACACAGTCTGTCGCTATCGGTATCGACTCTTTTTATGAAATTCACTCTTTACTCTTTACTCATCACTCATTACTGCCCTTAACAGCCATAGACTATCAACTATTGACCATCAACTGAAGTTCACTTAAGTGGAAGAGTCTCTTCCGTATGATACCCGAGCTTGACACTCAGGATCCGGCCGTTTCCCGCGTCCGCGATAAAGAGCCTGCGGTCGCTGTGCGTGCCGGTGTAGTTGGCGTACATGAGCGCCACTTCGTCACCACCGATGGATCGCGGCTGTTCGGTTCGAAAACGCTGGTCCGCCACCAGCGGTTTGCCGTCGTCCGCATTGCCGTAACGGCCGACCTGGAGAATCAGATTACCGTTGGTATCCAGGACCGCCACCTGGCAGCGGATAAACTGCGGCAGAAAGGAACGCCCGAAGGCATCCACGTTAAACCGTGCGTTCCAGCAGTAACAGTTCCAGGTCCGGCCGAAGCCCACACCCGGATACATCCATTCGGCATCCCGGACCCAGTATGCCTCCCCGCGGAACGGTGCTGTGCCCAGTTGAGGCGGAACGTCCGGCCGCTGCTCTGCAGGCAGCGGCATAGGCAACCCCCTTTTTCCTGCAGTAATAAAACGGCCCTGGCCGCGCTTGAATTTAATCACGGTTCCGCTTTCCGGATAGAAGTTCCGCTTGCCGTAGCGGCGGTTCTGTGTGGTCAAAAAATACACGTCACCGTTAAAATCCACCTGGATCCCGTGTCCCGGAGGCGCTCCCTGCCCCACAATATCCATACCCACAGGTTTGCCGTGGCGGTTAAATACATGAATCTCATGATATCGGAACCGGCCGGGCCAGATAGAGGGTTTGTACCTCTTGCCTTTGGAGTTGCACACAGCCACGGCAATCTCGCCCCGGACATTGGCTCCCATACCGCTTTCAAATCCACATCCTGATCGGTGGCCGGGCAGTACAATGGCAGAAACCAGTGAACCGCCGTTTTTATAATTCAGAACGCTGAATTTCTTACGTTCCTCCCCGTAGTCAAAGGGAACCTCCCTGAGCGTATCCAGTGTAAAGCGACCGATGATACGGTTCCACCGGAGCATGATATGCCCTTCCCAGTCAATGGCTGCATCCTCAAACTGATACGGCATGGGCACAATATCCACGTTTCCGCTGTCCGGCCGGATGCGAACCAGAGAGTCAGCGTATTTGTAGGTAGAATCCATCACATAGAGCGTTCCATCGCGCGGATCCGTAAGCAATCGCTGGATACCCAGGTCTGAGTGCCGCCATTTTCGCACTGCCGCCACCACGGGCTTGTTCCAATTCTCTATTTCTACCAGTTTGTTGTCTTTCATGTGGAAACGACGGATGTTTTCCTGTTTCCAGTCCTTGCTCCCCCGGCCTGGATGCCATGTACAGCGGGATGTTCCGGTAACCAGCCATATTTCCGGTTCTTCTGCATAGCTGTTGAGCATGGCCCTGAACGGTATCGGATCGTGGTAGGAGTTCTGGAATAGGAAGTGTTTGGCCCTGTTCCGGTATCCCTGCAGGGGAAGTACAAACGTTGCCCTTGGCGTGTTGTTTTTAAAAGGCGAAAAAACACGAAGCCGCGCATCCACCCCTTTGGGATGCGGCCGGGTCTCACTGCAATGACCCCCGAAAAAGACCGAGCTCGTCCAGGAGAACACATACAGTTCCTGCGTCTTGTGATGGATTTGCAGCACAGCCGGTCCATTGACCGGAAGGCTCTTAAGCAGTTTGCCGTCCGGCGAAAAAATCTGCACCCGGTCATTGAGGTTGTCCGCAACATAGACCCGGCCTTTGGCATCCACGCAGACCGATGCCGGCTGTTCAAAATGCCTGTCGTCCTTGCCGGGTTTCTTCCAGGAGCCCAGCCACGGCCTGGGAGGCGTATCGGAGTTGAATTTCATGCGGAGGACCGCATGACGCCACGGAGCATAGACCATGTTGGCTGTCGGTCGGATCGACATGAAACCCGTAAGATAGATCCACTCTCCGTCCGGAGAAAAGGCCATGCTGGTCGGAAAAAAACCGTTCGTTTCCAGCGGCGGGCCATAGAGTCCACAGTCCAGGACGCGACCGTCTGCAGAGAACCAGGCCAGCCGCTTGTCCGGCGATTTGGTCTCCACGCAGCCAGGCAGCACAATCCGGCCCGAGCCTACGGCCATGCATCGGGCTGCTGAGCCCCAGCTGGCGTGTATCTCGCCTGCTCCGCTGGGCAGAAAACCCGCGTGCGTATACCCGATATGGCGCGGCGACTTCCACCCGTCCGCAAACAAATTCCAGCCAAGTCCCTTGACACTGCCGACCTTTTTTGACGGAAAGGGATAGACCGTGCGGATATATTTCCCATCAT
>CAZGEP010000012.1:0-10507 GCA_964524955.1 uncultured Planctomycetota bacterium
TATTCGTTGACAATCAGAAATCAAAGAAAAATTGCCGCCGAAGGCGGCCTAATTTAATTTAAGGAGCTATCATGATTATCAATTTTGAATGTAAAAAATGTAAACAAACTTTTGATTGCGAAATGGGAAAGATCGGAATTAATGATGAGACAATGAGACCTGACTTTGAGAAACCAATCTCATGTCCGCAATGCGGTGAAAGATCAATGGACGATGTTTTCTTAACTGAACTTGGCCAGAGTCAGATGACTGAAGCCACTTGGAATTTGTTATAAAAAAAAAGAGCTGCGTATCGTATACAGCGAAAGGTTTTATCCGGCTTGTGGGCGGGTCAAAAGCATGCCAATGGCGACCTGTGAATTATGTCCAAATTATTTCATTGTTGAAAAATGTAGACCGAAAAAGGCGTAGAAAGCGCACGCCAAATTGTCTGAGAGACCGCCTGTCGGCTTTGATTCATGATTATTCTGTAAGATACTTTTGCAGCACATCGCGGACAAAATTGTACGAGGGGTTTATTTCGCATAATTCAGCGATTGCTTTTTTTGTTTGAGCGGTTTTATTGATATGTTCTGCCGCTTTCAGGGCCAGGCTTTGTGCTTTGAAGACATCTGCCCCTGTGCTTTCATATCCAAAACCATCGGCGATCCACCGGAGGGACAAAAGAGCGCAATTCATCGCGAATTCCGGGTTTTCGTCCATGAACTTCTCAGCAGCACGGTTCAGGGTTTTGGGTTCGCAGGGGGATTCTCGGACCAGTTCTATTGCCAGGTTAAACATTCCCAGGCTTTTTGCGGTTGCAAACCACTTGCCCCCATTTTCACGGTCTTCTCCGATCAGATCCTGCAGAATCTCCTGCTTGTCTTTTTCCGGATACGTGCGGGCAATCGCTCGGAAGGTGGTCAGGTTTGAATTCGCGAGATTTGCGATCCTGCCGTACTTTTCGTATGCCTCTTGCCGCCGTCCCGCATCTATCAGAATTTTCTCACAGGCAATGGCCATTGGAACCGGACTGTAATCATTGATTCCTCTGGAATTTTCTGCATATTGGAGCGCTTCATCTGCTTTTCCCAGCTGCACAAGGGCCGTGACGCCGTATTTTCGGAAATCCCAGGAAAGATACGGAGCCAGGTCAATCAACTCAATAATTTCGTTGTATCGCTCTGCTTTGAGCATGCAGGACAGACAGGCGTACGTGCCATGGAAATAACGGCTCCCTTTGGTTGCCCATGAACTTCTGAGTGCCGGCAGCAGCGTATCTGCATACTCAGATGCAATCTTTTTTGATTCGCACAAATCCCCCCAGTGATCTCCAATACAATTCAGATACCCGTACCCGTCATCACCAAAAGCCGTCCATACCCGTTCGCGCCACTTGTCCAGGATTTCAGCAGAAACGGGAGCCTCTGCGATAATTGGAATCACATCTGCCACCGCATTTCTCACTGCCGTGCCCATCGCACCGGAAGAACTGTTCACATTCTGAATAGCAGGTACAACCTTCTCAATAAACAAAACCCCGCCTTCTCCAGCCAGCACGGGATTTTTTTTACTGACTTTTTTAATCTCAGAAACCGCCTCCTTCACCCGCTTACAGGCAAGCCGCGACGATCTCCAGCCAAAGGCATTCCGCTTTAGACGGGAAGTAAACTCCCATTTCTCTTTTTTAGGTGAATACTTTGCGGACTTCTTTCTGCTCTGTTTCGTATCCGTTTCCGTATACATGTCAATTTGAATGACGTTTTTCTTTGCCATGATGGTATAGTTCCTATACAGGGAGATATTGACAAATTAAGCTTTGATACCTTTGCACCGGCTGTAGTCAGGACTGAGTAAGGCGTTATTCCCGAGATATTGTACGCATCTAAAGTTCTGCTATTCCTGTATCGCCTTCAGCAGTGCATCTTTTGCGTCTGAGTAGAACTGGATGTCTACCTTTGTGGCCATTTCGTCGGACAGATCCAGAAGCTGGCGGCGGGCGGTAACGGGCATCAGTAACGCCGTTGCTCCCTTTTCGACCGCAATCTCCGCGATGGTCACCGCATTGTGGACGGGTTCGATAGAGCCCCCGAGATTGAGTTCGCCAACCACGATCAGGCCGCCCCGCGTGCTCTTCTTCAGAAGGGACGTACACAGTGCGAGGACAGCGGCGACGCCGAGCTTCGCCCCCGTCTTCGAGGCATCGAACGCGCGCAACTGGACGGTGAACTCGTGATGGCGGGGGTCTTTGTCGCCGACCAGGCGCGCGGCTTGCGCGTACAGATTCTGCTCGGCATAGCCCATGGATTCCCGGAATGCCGGAGGGACCGGCTTGTTCAGAATCTTGACACCCGAGCCGGGGCCCTCATTGACTTCGATTCGATAAAGTCCGGGGTTGTCCTCCATTCCCCCCTGGCTGACGGTCCACACCTGCCCCGGTTCCAGGGGATCGTCTCCGATCCCGCCTTCACTCTGGAGTTCCGGGGTGGAGACGAATTTCTCTACACCATCGCTTCCGAGCACATAACTGAAGTGGGTATTGCGGAACTCCGCGGCACCGATGCGTTTTTGCTGTTCCTTCACACGCCGCCGAGCTTCCAGGGCAATCCGTACCGCCCATTCCAGTTCTTCATCGGGAATCGCATCCTCGTTGCCTGGATACAGCAACTTGAGCAGCCCGCTGACCGTCTTGTTAGCTGCGTTCGTATCGCGACCGCTCAGCGCACCGCCAAGGAACACTCTGCCCTGCATCGCGGACAAACGGCTCTGGCTGCGCAGATGGCTCCAGCACTCGGAAAGGAAATCACTGACCAGCCCGAAATGCTCTGTCAGCAGTTCCTTGCTGATTTTCGGCACATCCCATCCGGGCAGATACGCGTGAATTCTGTCCATGAAGGCGGTGTCGTCCCTCATTTCCTGGGGTAGAGGGCCGAGCAGGTGGCCGATGCGCTGCTGATGATCGACATCCACGTCGAAGTTGCCGATGAGGACCAGGCTGCCGTCCGCACGGATGCTCTCCTTGCCACGGCTGAACTCCCCGGATTCCATATACCCCTTCATGATGTTGACGCCGTCTTTCTTGTCGAATGTGATGCCCGAAATTTCGTCGAAGCACACCACATCGTATTGGCATACGAGGCCGCGCTGCCCTGTGGCATTGTTCACGAACATCCGAGCGACCGTTGCCTTGCCACCCGAAACGAGATGCGCATAAGGCGACACCTGCTGAAAGAGATGACTCTTGCCGGTGCCGCGCGGTCCGAGTTCGACGATGTTGTAGTTGCGCTCTACAAAGGGGACCATACGGAGCATGAATGCGTCTCGCTCCCGTTCAGAAAGGGCAGCGGACTCGATACCGACACTCCGCAGCAGGAAGGCCTTCCACTCCTCCGTGGAGAACTCCCTGCGCACCTCGGCAAGGGTTTCGAGAACATCCCGTTTGGAGAGCTGTATTTCGCGCAGGGAATCGATACCGAACGGGCGGCCGTTCTTTTCCTGGGCTATGGCCGCATCGTAGGACAGGGTGATCTCGGCATAGAAACCGCCGGTAAGCATGCGCTCATGTTCCTTCACCAGTTCCGGGCTGATACGGGCATTGGTCAGCCGCAAACTGGGAAGCGTTGCCAGATAGGAGTCCGTTTTGGCGTCGAGGCGAGCCGTGATCAGGTCGATGATCTTCACTTCGCCCTTTTCGCGGGCGCGAGACTTGAACAACTCTTCGTCTCCAGCTTTGACGGTTCGCTCCGCAAGCTGTCTCTGAGCGATCTTGATCCCTTCGTCGATTTCTTCCTGATCGGTGCTGGCGCAGTATCGCCCGAGAAGGAATTCGACCACGTAGGTCGGCACGGGAAACTGGCGACTGAACGTTCGCACCAGGTCCTTACGTACCAGGTATCCGTCAAGGGTGGAGGCGGCGACCTTGTCGATACGGTCCATTTCCATTATTCGCCCTCCTTCCCAATCGCCGTTTCTCGTTGCGCAACGAGGCGGCCGTCATCGTCAATTATCACTATTGTTACCTCCTCGCCTTCGAGGTCTTCGTCTTCCACCACGACCGAGCTTGTACCGTCTTTCTTGAAAGGCTTGACGCCCATGACCACACTGGAAGACGGATTGCCCGGGTGCGTGCGTAAATCAAGCGAAAGGACCGGTGCATCGCCTTCCACGGCGACCTTGCAGCGCAGACCCTTCCACGTGACATCCGTGATCTCGGTCACCGGACCGGCAGCCCCAGCCGTACCAGGAGTGACATTCATTTGCAGCGTCAGGCACTCCTGCAGGCTCAACCCGCCATGGGCATACTCCATCCCGGCCCGGTAGCAGCTGATGCCATCCGCCAGGGCGAAATCCTGGTGGACATTCCAGAACCAGGGGTAGAGCCGTTCATCCGTAGATGCCCCGGGCTTGAGCGCAGCACAGCGTCCCCACTGGTTCTCGGTCAAAGATGACGGAAGCGCGGTCTTGGGCAGGCCGCCGGGCATGAGCAGCCAACCATGGTCGGTGACTACTCGCACCGATTTGAATCCCTTCCTCAGCCACTGCACGATACGTTCCGAGATCTCATCGAGCATCTCTTCAACATGCCGGACGAGCTTCCATCCGCGTTCATGACCTTCGTGATCGATATTGCCTGTCTCGGACCAGATCGGGCCTTCGGGAAACAGCTCCTGCGATTTTTCCGGCAGGTGCCATCCCGTCTCGCCCAGGAGTTTCTGCAGATAGTAACCACCCTTGAGGGACTGTCCCGAGGCTGCCACACACGGCTCGAAGTCCGCGTTGGCTTCCTGGCCGACGATAAGATGGGCGACCGGGGTCACGGCGGGTTTGCCCGTAGCGGTTACACTGGGAATGGCTGCCCAAACCGGCGTCTCCTCGACACCCAGGCTTCTGGATGCGAGCTTATCGGAGAGCCGTCGCGCCAGGTCGAACCGCAGACCGTCAACAAAGAGCACACACTCCCCGGTCTTGGGTGTTTCAGGTGGCGTCTTTGCCTCACGTTTGAGCGGGTAACCGTCATGTTCCACGACCTTCTGCAGATACCGCGCCGCATCCTCGGCCCACGGAAGGTAAACGGATCGAACCGCTGTGGTGACGGCATCCAGGTCCTCTGGTTTGACAACGCACGCCAGCGACCGGATGACCGCGTCATCGGTTCGCCATCCGCATGAAAGGTAGGCCCCGGAGAGGTCTTTGG
Source organism: uncultured Planctomycetota bacterium (assembly GCA_964524955.1). Lineage (GTDB taxonomy): Bacteria > Planctomycetota > CAZGEP01 > CAZGEP01 > CAZGEP01 > CAZGEP01. The sequence goes on from CAZGEP010000012.1 coordinate 5,174, forward strand.
CAGTGCCTGCGGTCAGGGCGTTCGCTGTGAGTTCGGCGAGTTTCGCCAGATGTTCCATGGCGCAGGCAAGAGCTGCCTCGCCCAATTCCGCCCAGACGAGGTTCTTTCTTTCGCTATGCTTCGACTCCAGGTTTTTGAGGCGTTTCCGGGCCTCGTGGGCGGGCAGGTCCGTTGCCTTGAGCAGTTCTTCTCGGAGTGACTGTTCCTGATGCTCGTTCCACTGGGGCCAGCCGCCGTGCGTTTCAGCATTGGAAAAAAGATCGGTCTGCGGCATGGAGCATTGGCGCAGAAGACCGGGGATGTGGGGATAGCGCTTCGGAGCCTCGCAGAATCGCTCCCACACCGGAACCCATGGCCCCTTGTGTTCCGCCAGGAGTCCCGCGCCTTTGAGACTTCCGTCATTGACCGGGTCAAAAGCGAGTTGCGATTTACAGATCTCCACGAATCCGATACAGGCGTTCTCATCGCGGCCCGCTCTGAACGCATCGCCCTGGTCAAGCCACTGAAGAAGGTCGCGCACCGGGTCGCCGCTGGTAAGCAGCGTGTTGAAGTAGTCCTTGTCCAGGCGCTTGCCCTTTAAGAGTTCGATTTCTTCATCCAGCAGGCGATACAGGGCCAGTTGCATGGCGTGCTTGGCATCGTTGTCCTGGGCGACGTCCAGGCCCAATCCGCCCTGATCCGATTTAAGGAAAGAAAGGATCGTCCAGTCCTTGGCATTGATCTGCGACCAGATCACACCGCTGTACTGCAATTCGGCCAGAGGCTTCAGGTGATCGGGGCAGCTTTCGACCGCGCGCAGATCCTGGCGGCTCACGCCGGGAAGATACAGGATCGGCGTCGATCCGTTCGGCAGCTCGACATTCGGGGCCTTGCCCGCGATCACGCAACGCAGCCAGATGGCGGGGCCGGTTCTATTCTCTATGTCGTAGTCGCCCAGGATGAACATCCCGGGCAATTCGGCCTGCAGCCGGGCTGCCACCGGTTCCCATTGTCGATCACCGTCGGACCACAGGATGCAGGAAGGAGCCGCCTGCACGTCAGGGTTGTGGATAGCGGCATCGCGGATGGCCTTGAGGAGGCGTTCGATAATCAGCATTCGTCGTCCCCCCGTGGCTTCTTTTTCGCATTGTCGATCTGCTGGACGGATTGATCGAAATCAGTCAGCGCCTTTTTGCTCTCGGCGCTACGTTTTAGATGGAACTTCGCGTATTCTTCCTCAGCCAACTGCTTTGCCATGTCGTGAGATATTTTTCCCGCGTGTGTAAGGATTTGACGGTCATTGATATTGAGAAAGGCATCCAGCTTGGCGACCCAGTCCGTCATGTGCATGGGAATGCGGCGCATGGCCTGGCCCTCGGCAAAGATCAGATACTGCTCCACCAGGTTATTCAGGGCGGCCAGTTCATCTTCAGCCAGGTAATTCTTGGCAATGGTTACATCCTCCTTTCGTACTTTTGCCCCGCGATAATTGGTCAAGCCCATGTTGGTCTTGTCTGAATCCGCCCGACTTTGAATAATCTCAGCCGCTGTCTTTCCTGTGATAGCCCAGTGCATCTTGTTTTGTACTGTTTTGAAAAACTCGATGCTCACATCGAGCGTCGGGTCATAGTCGATACTGGTGGCGTAAATGTCGGTGATCTTCTGGTAGAAGCGCCGCTCGGACGTGCGAATATCCTGGATGCGGCGAGTCAACTCTTCAAAGTAGTCGAAAGGCTGATCCGGGTTCTTCAGGCGCTCGTCATCCAGCACAAAGCCCTTGACGATGTACTCCTTCAGACGCTGCGTGGCCCAGATGCGAAAGCGCGTGGCCACGTGGCTTTTGACCCGATAGCCAACCGATATGATCATGTCGAGGTTGTAGAATTCCACCATCCTGGCGACCTCGCGCTTGCCCTCGGTTTGAACTATCCGGAATTTCCGGATAGTTGCTTCCGGAGTCAGCTCGCCATCCTCGTAAACATTTGTTACATGCTCACTTATGGTGCGTACGTCCTTCTGGAACAGTTCCGACATCAGGCGTTGCGTCAGCCAGACCGTCTCGTCCTCCAGCCGGACCTCGATCTTGATCTGGCCGTCTTCGGCTTCATAGACCAGGAACTGCCCGCCGGGGGGCTGTGGGGTCAGTTCGTGTCTGTTCTCGGTCATTCTGCCGCCTCCTGCGCCGCGCGCTTCTTCTCAAGGCTCAAATGGTGATCATTGATCCGGTCGCCTTCCTTGCCGCCGTATTCGGGGCCGAGGTGATACCAGGGTGCGGTGTCCACGTCCTTGCCGCGATCTTTCTTCCAGTTGATCCTGGGTTTCTCGCGCAGAACGCCAGCGCCTCTTTTCTTCACGTCGGCCACGGACATAAACGGCCGGATGTTCAGGCGCACGCCGTCGTTGATGTCCGGGTTCCAGCCGATGGGCTGCTCTTCAATGGGCTTCCAGCGCACGAAGATGTCGTAGGGCGCCTCGCCCGCCAGGATCAGTTCGAGCCGTTTCTTGAGCGTCTCGGCGGCGGCCAGACGTTCCTGCGCGCCATCAACACCAGAGGCGATGTCATCCTTTTGGCGCTTGATCCAGTCGCCGAGGTAGGTGTAGATGAGCGTCTCCAGGTTTTTGCGGTTGAGCTTGTGGTAGTTGACGAGGGCCGAGAAGCCGTCACGCAGGCCGTCCCAGATATGCCAGATGAATGGGCGCTGATGGAAGAGGCTACAGTGCTGGATGAAGAACTGGTCGCGCAGCCAGGTATCGAGGCTTTTCCCGCCGTATCCGGCATCGGCCAAGAGACGAGCAACCCAGGCGGGAAAAGCCGAGTTGCCAGACGCCAGATTCCAGTCACCAGAACTTCTCCCACTGGCACCTGGTGCCTGACCACTGCTGCCTTTCCAGACGGCAGCCAGAAGGTTCAGCAGTCGGTCTGCGGCGGTCGATTCGCCTCGGACAGCGGGGATGCACACAATTCCGTCCTTGTCCGCGAACTTGAGCAGGTCGTCGCACCTGGCAACGAGTGTGCGGGCTTCGTCGGAGAGTTCCATGTCCTTGTCAAGTTCAGCAGGCCAGCGATAGCCGAGCAGGCGGGCAACGGCGACCTGAAGCACGGTGTTGTCGGTACGTAATGGGCCGAATTCCAACTTGTGACTGGTATCTGACCACTGAACGCTTTCACAGGGGTGGCCGTGGAAGATCCATTGGGTGGGGTCATCGGAGTAGGGTTTAGGCAGGCCGTTGGGAAACGCGTCAGCGGCGATCTGCGACCACCGCTTCGCGTCGAAAGGGATCTTGAGAAACGTCGCGGGCGTAACACTGATGTTCTTATCCAATTTGCGGACAGCCTTGGGAAACTCATCAGAAACGCAGTAGCACCACAAGGCGGGCAGTTCAGAGCTATCCTCAAGGACAATGACTGCTGTATTTTGATCGTAGAACTCGCCAGTGTAATTGCTGGAACAGAGGCTCATTCGGCTTACGGCAACTCCCCGTTTGCCGTACGTTGGGTTGTCAACGCCAGGGCGCAGCATTCCCTTCCCTTCGGTCGACCAGTCTATGACCCGTGTTCTCCCTGAAAAGCATGCTGTTTTTGCAACTGCCACCTGTAAGAACCTCCATCGCTTGCCCGGGACTACTTCCCAACATGCTCTCGTCCACTTGTCATTGTCTCCGTTTACTATCCCCCTCTTGGAGAATGCGATGTTTTCAAGTAAGCTTGAGGTTGAAATCGCGGAGATAGAAATCCTGGCATCGGGATTCTGTGTCATTGCCAATTGGCTCAATTGCTCCGGCAGTATCTCCGAAAGTCCGCGTGCTTTCTGCTGCGCAGGAGCAAGCGGGATGCAATCCACCCCGAAGAATGACGATTGTTTTGTGGGTGAATGGCAAGTAGCAGTGAAGAGCACGACCTTCACCACTTCACCTGATATACCCTCAAAGGCACCCGGACCAAGCATAGCCAGTGAGTTGAATTGACAGTGGTTGAGAAGGTGCGTCCTGAGAGTCTTGTAGCTGCCAAGGTACGTCCAATTGAGAGGGACAACGACTCCGATAGTGCCTCCAGGCAAGAGGCCACCTATAAATCGATCAACCATGGCAACGGCAAGGTCATACTTGGAGCGGGGGTAAGCGCTTGTCAGGAATTCCTTTAGGGATTTCTCCTGGTGCTTTATCATGAGATATGGAACGTTGGTCACTATCCACGCAAACTTCTCGCAGAGCAGGTCGGCTGCCTTTGCAAGCCCCTTAGCCACTACGCCCATCTCGATCTTTTCGTCACCCTTTTCCTTTGCCAATGCCATTGACAGGAGAGGCTGGATGCCTTTCCAGTCCTGCGTGAAGAGCGAGTTGTCCTTGAACATCCGACCTGGATCAATCAGGCTCCCCAACGTCGGAGCATTCTTGAAAAGCTTGTAGATCTGTTCGAGATAAAACGAGAGTGAGTTGTCGCCGTCCGCCAGCGCCAGCCACTCTTCCTTCTTAGCGCTGATGGACAATCCCGAACACGCCACGTTCAGTTCCGGCAGTTGCCGGTAGCCACTCGCGGCCGGATACTTCCAGGCTGCCAGGGCCAAAGCAAAGGCGGCCAGTTCCACGCAACGCTGGTCAAGTTCCAAACCATGGATGTTTTCCCGCAGCACCGCGTCCACCGCTTCTTTGGCCGAAAGACCGTCCCGTTCCATGCGCATGGGCACCAGCATCAAACAGGCTGCGACCAGGAAATGGCCGGAGCCGCAGCAGGGGTCGATAGTTTTGAGATCAGCGAGCTGCTCCGGCCAACCATCGAACCATCCACTGGCGGGGCGCCAGCGGATTGAGTGTTCAGTTTCCAGCTTCCAGGCACCAGAAATGTCCTCAGGCACCAGTTCGCAGTCACCAGTTGGAGTCTGTACAAAACGCAGGTATTCAAGAGGAACTCCAGGCAAGCTGAAGAACGCTCGAAGCTCATCTTCTGTCTTGGCTGTTCGTAGCATCTCGACAGCCCCGGGTCGCAACTCTTCTGAAAACTGGTGCCTGGCGCCTGACAACTCCCCAACCCACCACGCCCCAAGGGAGTTGTCCAGAAGAAACGCGACCATGTACGGTTCGGTGAAGAGCTGGGTGACGGCGGGCAACTCCCGCGCGCCGATCTTGACCTCGGAAGCGTTGACCGCGTCCTTGCGCTTGGCCTGCCAGAACTGGTAGACCCAGCCCAGAGAATCCGATGCGTGGAAGACCTCCTGCGGCAGGTCCGCCAGGAGCCGTTCCAGTTTCTGCTGATGCTCCGGCGGCAGGGCCAGTTGGAAGACAGGGGAATCCGGCCGGAAGATCTGCGGCAGCATGCGCGCGGCAACCTTCGCGGACAGTTCCCAACCATTTTTAAGG
>CAZGEP010000012.1:10517-46764 GCA_964524955.1 uncultured Planctomycetota bacterium
AGGCCGTATTCCTGCGCAAGATCCTCGGCTTCTTCAAGCGTGATTGGCACGGCGTCCGCGAAGGAGACACCATTTGTCAGATTCCAGTCACCAGAAAGACTGATATCTGGCGCCTGGCTTCTGGGACCTTTGCTGGTGTCTGGTGTCTGAAAACTGGTGTCTTGAAACATCAGCAGGTTGTTCTCAGCCAGGAACCGGGCAAAGAGCATGCGGTGCCAGTGCTCGTAGGCTATCTCTTCGACCAGACGGTCTATCTCCTGCGTGTCTTTCTTGGCCTGAAGGACATCCCCAAGCTGGCGGCCGTGAATGCGCAGCTTTCGGCGCAGTTCCTTTTCGTCGGCGCTGAGATGACCATAGGGCTTGGGCTCACCCACACCGAGTTGTTCGACGGCGGCCCGGGCAGCAGCCTCGGCCACGTCTCGCGCCTCCATCACGGTACGTTCGAGTTTGTTTCTTAGCGTCTTGTCGAGTGGTTGCATCAAAGACTCCAGTTCTCAGTCACCAGGCACCAGTTTCGAACGTACGGACCTCATCAGCCCGACGAGCATGGCGGAAAGCTCTCTTGTTTCCTGAACCCAGGCCTGGCCTTTTGATTCTTCCACGTAGCCAATCTCCATTCCGATCTCGATTTGCGTTCTCAATTCTCCACAGGAACCCTTGGCGATATCGAGAAAGCGGACAAATTCCTTCTTTGACTCGCGCTCCAAACCCTCAGCGATGTTGCTGGGTACGGACAATGCAGAGCGGGTTATCTGTCCCTTGAAGCCAAAATCGCGGAGGTCTGCCAGTGTGCGATAGATATCCACGCACAGCGCCTTTGATCTTCGCCAAACTTCCAGGTCTTCAACCTTCATGCTTCTGTCTCTTTCTGGTGCCTGACAACTGTTGCCTGATCACTTGATCACCACCGGCCCCTTGGCCACTGCCTTCTTCAACTGCTCCTGCACATCCTTCACCCAGGCATCCACATCCTCCGGCGACTTGAGCGTGCGGCGCGGGATGTCAACGGCCTGCGTCTCCGGCTTCAGGGACTTGGCAGCGAGTTCCCACGCCCGGTCGAAGCGGCCGGAGAGGGCGTCGATACGGTCGCGCCACACCACCAGGGGGTGCTGTTCCAGCGCGGAGACTAGTTCCTGGTGCGTCCCCATCGACAGCTTGGGAGCATCCCCGATGTCGCACTGGCCACGAATGGCCTCGCGCTCGTCCTCGGCCAGTTGCTGCCATGATGCGTCCATTTCGAGCGCCGAGGACTTGTTCTTTAACTCGTCCGCGTACTGCTTCTGCTGCGCAGCGAGTTCCGCGCGCAGGGCGTCCTCCAACGATTTGAGAAGCGGCTGAATCGGATCGGGGTCGGCCAGGAGAAGGCGCTGCTTCTCGATGGCCTCGGCTTGTTGCCGCGCTTCCTGAGCGGCTTTCAGGTCGCCCGCGTGTTTCAAGAGATCGCACAGTTTCTGCCAGGTCGGCCAGCGTTTCTCGATACGCTTGGCCTGGTCTTCCCATGCCTCAATGGCCGATTTCAACTCGTCGCGCCGGTTGTAGATGGCCAGAAGCTGCTCGTTGCCCGAAGAGAGACGGATTTCTTCGAGTGACGCCACGTCCGGGTTCTCCGGCTTAGGGGCTTGGCCACCGGTCTTTTCGGCCAGTTCGCCCGCGAGACGGAGGAACTCGGGTACGGCACCTGACTCTTCGCCCTGTTTGGCCTGTACGCCAAGACGCTGGAGGACCTTGCGAATCTGAATGCGCTGGCTCGTCGAAACTGTAGCTGATTCCACCTTGAACGTGGCCTTACCGACGGCCTTACGTTCCAGGTCCTTGGGGTCGACGGCGCGGCCACGGTCGTTCTGGGCACGGATCAGCCCCGCGACGAGAAGCACCTGCAGTCCGCCATCCACGGCATCGCGGGACCAGCCGTAGGGCGACGCCTCGAAGTTGGCCCTGATGTCCGTGCCCTTCTTACCGCCCGCGATGAACGCCAGTATTGCCTTGCAGACCGGGTTTTTGGCGGGTTCGCCGTCGTCTCCGACCGCCTTCAATGCGTCCGGGGAGCCTTGCTTCGCCTTGTCATAAACCTTTCCCCAGCCCGAGTGATCGGCTGAGTTGAACTGGGGATAGAGCCGCTTAAGCGCATTCTCTGCAGCCTCCAGAATCATCTCCTGAAGGGAGTTGCCAAGAATCTCGTTCCCGCCGCCCTGGAAAACACGCGCGCCGGAGAACGACTCGTCCAGGAGTTCCCTGATCTTGGCCTCGCCGGTCTGTCTCGTCGTCTCCATCGCCGCTCGTGCCTCGGTGCCCTCAGGGCTGTTCGGAACACCCCGTTTGTCAAGCGTGGCGGTCGCGGCCTTGCAGTCGATCAGGTGGTGCCGGAGGTCGTCGGCCGAGCGCTTGGGTATAAAGACGAATATGGTCGGAGACTGGTTACCGACCTGCCGCGCATCCACGCGCACCGAATTCTCATCGATGGTCCATCCGTCTCGTACCCAGACGCACACGCGCTTATCAGCATCCTGCGGAAGTTGCGAATCGAACACAGGCGAAAGGTCGCGGGTGACCTTCGCGCTTCCCTGGGTGAGAGACAGTTTCTTGACCAGTTCAGCAAAGGTCCGGCGAATGCGGTCGTCACGCTCGGCTTCCACCCGGTGTGCCTCGTTGGCCAGTTGGCTGCGCTGACTCAAGAATTCGTCATTCCATGCCGCACTTTCCTCGGTCTGAATGCGGTACTCATCGCCGACCTTCATCAGAAGCTCGCACTTGTCCAGCAGGCCGGGGAGCTTGTTGCGAAGCGAGCTGCTTCCCGCAGCAAGGTCGTCAACCATGAGATCGGCGATGGTGTCGAGGGACGCGTGGATGCCGACCTCGTCATTGCTTCCTGAAAGTTTGTTGATAAGGAACACCAGACCGCACGCACGCGCCACGAGCTGTTGATCCGTCGACCCCTTGATCCATTTCATAGTCTTCTCGTGAACCTTGCGAGGGAGCATGCGCGCCTGGAGGAGCTTGTCGGCCGAATCGAAATACAGGCGGTCGGCGGGGATGACGCATCCGAGAGAGTCATCCAGGTTTGTTTGAATGACCTTGTGGACCATGCTCAGCTGGTTGCGGAGCTGGCTGTCTGTGCCCGTTTGATCGAGAACACGAAGCGTGTATTCCCAGAATCGACGGCGGACAGGCAGAATAGGGTAGTCTTGCGCAAAGTGGGGCACGTCGTCCTGACGATGCCCGACGCTGGTGTTCGCCAGGTGCCTGGATACCTCGCCGATGTTGGTGTGCATGATCTTCTCGATCTCGCTGATAGCATCGGGCTTTTTGGCCAGGATGACTTTTCTGATGACCGCGTCCACGTCGGCATCCGAAAGCTCTACACGAACCGTGAATCGACCCTCCAACTTTTTCAGGTTCGCGGTGCCGGTGACCGCCGTCTGGCCCGTGCCGATGAAGAGCAGCTTGCCGCCGATGTTCTTGCAGCAGGATTCAACGACCTCCTGAACATCGAGGGAACGCTGGCTGTCCTCCCCGATGTATTGCTGGACCTCGTCGAGCACGATCAGGGTCAACGGAAACTTTTCGTCCCCTGCCTGCGCCGTGCCTTGCGCGGCAGGCAGGCGGGTCAATGCCTGGCGAATGGCATTCAGCGTGTCGTCACTGCTTATGTCCTGAACAAAGGGGTAGAGGTTGTTCAGGGTTTCGACACAGGTCGCAGACGACGAGAACAGATTCGGCTTTATCTTGACGAGTGCGGCATGTAGGCCCTCGGCAACGTAGAAGTTGTCCAGTTCCTCTTGCCAATCGAACTTGTTCTTCTCGACCTCCTTGCGAACCTTGTCGTAAATACCCTCTCCTCGGAGCCACATGACAAAACGCGCCACGGGGTACTGCTCGGGAAGGCCGACAGATTTGAATATGATGCGCAGGAGGGCGAGGCGGACACTTCCGCTTGCGCTCGCGCCAAGCGTGCCGGACGCGGCGTGCAACCCGCCATGTCGCTTACCTGCGGTGCTGAGTTCCTTCAGCAGGTCCTGGATGTTCTGCGGTAGACTGGTAATACCGCGCGCCGTCGCTTTGTCCTGGAACTCGGTATCCGACCACAGCGCTCGCAGCATCTTCACCAGATGGGACTTGCCTGACCCGTAGAAACCGCTCACCCATACTGCGGGTTGTTGCGCCTGCCCGATGTTTTTCATGTACGTTTCGAGGATATGGGCCATGCCTTTCTGGTACTGGCCGTCGCAAACAAAGGTCTCCAATTCGTAACGCAATACGGCAAGTGCCTGATCCGTCCGCTCGTCGTTGACATTTGCCACGCCTTCATTAACGAGCTTCGTGGTTGCCGGGTCTTTCGTATAGATTTGTCTGTTCTTCATCTCACACTCCTGTATCAGGCGTTCTTGTCCGCAGTGATGGGAACGGCCAGGTAGTTCCATCCATCGTATCCATCGAGCAGCCGGTAGTTGTTGTTCTCGAACGTTCCGGGGAAAAACACCACCAGCCGACCCTTGACCATCGGCGACAACTTGTCCACGACGCTCTTGACCTTGAGCAGGCCGAACAGAGAACCTACACCGGCAAGCGCAACGACACTGCCGTCGTCGGCGCAGTGGTCCCGCACAAACCCTTCGAACTGCCGAGCGATATGATCCAGGTACTGCGGCATCAATGTCGCCAGGAGCGTGGGCTTCCTGAAATAGCTCTCTGCGTACTTCTGTGCGGACAGCCATTCAGCGAACGTGTCCGTGAGGTCATAGACAAACCAGTCGTGCCCGGCATCGCGCGTGGCGATCTCGAATTCATCTATCTTAGCGCGCAATCTCAACTCGTCGTTCTCGTTGTACACGCAGAAAATAACGCGCTGGGCCGCCGCCGCATCGCCGCGCCAGGGTACGCCGATGAACTTCGCGTAGGATGTCAGCAGTCGCTTAACTCTGTTCACGTATCCACTCCGTTTCTGCTTTCGTCAGCAACGCCGGGAAGAGAACTTCGATGACGTTGCTGACGCGTTTGAAAACGATCCATCCTTTTCGTGAAGCGGTTTCTGCGAGTTCCACGGCTTTCTCGAATGAACAGTCGAGCAACTTGGCATACTCGGTCTTGAAGAGCGATTCGCCGCGTTCTCCGGTGAGAAATCCCAGGAACAGGGCGTAGGCCGTGGAGCCTGCCGTTGCCGTTGCTGTAGATCGGGTCTTCTTTACACGACCGGAAAGATGCCCTGCCTGCGTCCACGTGGATGCGAGGTTCTGAGCCGTGGAGGTCAGCGTTGCTTTGCTGAATCGCCCGGGGAATTTCTTCTCAAGATATCCTTCCAGTGTTTCGCGGGAGAACATCTGCCCTTCGGTCAACTTCAACACGAACGGTGCGCTGATGCGGAGGAGTGGGTCGCGGCCAAAGGCGCACAGGCACGCTATCAGCGGTTGGCCTTTCGTGTCACGCTGCCAGAAGTAGCGGAGCGTTCGGAATAGTGTCGTGTTCGGGCTAAGTGCATAAAGATCAGCTATGTGCCGCCGGGTAAGCATTCGGGTTCGCTGAGAACGCTTACCAAGGCAGTTGTCGCTCTCGATTGCCTGGGTGTAGTCGCTGCTCGACAGCGTTGAGTCGGGCACGGCGTCAAGCAAAGAACCTAATTCACGCAGCATCATAGTCCGCGCCATGTGAGCGCTTCCACGCTCTAAGCTGAAGCCAAACCTTTGAAGAATACCATTTGAAGATTCATTTTTCATTGTTTTCTGTTGCCTTATTCCTTCTCACCGCCTTACTTCACCCATTCATCAACCTCTTCTTTTCTGCACTTCCAAAATCTACCAACCTTTTGGCCAGGCATCTGTTTTTCGTTAAGTCATGTTTTTCGTTAAGTCATTTATATACGGTTTCGCGTTTTATGCCAAGAAAACCGCAATTTCATCTACAGAAAACCATCTGGCGCTCGTTTTCGGTCTACTGCAACTATCTGTAATGTCTGTTAAGCTTAAATGGATTTAAATGAATGAATTATAACAAAGCAGATTGCAATTTCAAAGATAATGTTTTTCTGTCCATAAAGAGGAAATCAGACTGACATCCATATTAAATGGCAATAACTTGACATGAATAAACGTTATCTTTAATCCTGTGAATTCCACCTGAGGCGGATCAAAAAAATGGCTCCGCCGACCTGTTCATCCTGTCAAAACCCTTTTCTTTGCGTTATGATTGCTGGGTGGGGGATGAAGTGTGTTGATTCACGTTTGCTGTCAAATAATCGTTGAAAATATCTCTCAAATCAGTACGATGTAATCTTTGTGAAATGTGGTGTTGACAGAAGAGCGGGTATATCGGGTTTCACGCGGATATCAGTGATGTGGTGGAGTGGGGATGTTCCGCGGAAGATATGTGGATGTTAGCAGCGGGCCGGGGCGACTGATGGGGGTGGGCAACGGGGATTCTCGAAGTCCGGAGGTTCAGACCGGTCCGGAGTTTGCTTTTTTTAACGGCCGCGCGCAGGCGATTGTCCGTTCCGAAGACCAGCCGGGCACGATTGGGATTACGGTGGAATCGGACGGTCTGGAATTCGGCCGCGCGTCTGTTCAGAGCTGCTAAAGTACAGTGGCCAGTCATTAAGTGAATAAAAAGATGATGTCAGTCCAGGTCTCTATCGGTATTGACAGTTTCTTATTTCAGAAAAGACGATAGCGATTACGACAGCGAGAATAGCTGGGATGAGTAATTGTTGAGTTTTTTCTGCTGAACCATACTAAGGGGTGATTGTGATACGTACATTGAGCAATACCCGTCAGCCTGTCTGGCTCTATGTCCTAAAGGCCGCGACGCTGAGTTTTATTCCCTGTATCGGTGTCAGCATGATTTTGTCTCAAATTGCACCGGATCAGAAAATTGAGTTTAAAGGCAGTGCTGCTGCGATTGCCTTTGGAACGCTGGTGATCGCACCCTTGCTGGAGACTCTTCTGATGTGGCCGATTCTGTGGTTCTTGAAATTATTCACGGAGCGCATGTATGTTGTGGCTGCCTGTTCGGCTCTGATCTGGGCTGTCCTGCACTCCCTGAGTGCGCCCATCTGGGGGCTGGGCGTGGTGTGGGCATTCTTTGTTTTTTCGGTCTGCTTTATGGAGTGGCGCAAGGAATCCGCGGCAAAGGCGATTGTAGTGACCGCTCTGGTCCATACCGTCCACAACATTCTTCCAACCCTGTCCATTATCTCTCAGAAGTAGCAGATACGCATTAAATGCCTATTCTTCGATCCAGCTGGTGTCCACTTTGACAGGCCGGTGTGTTGCCAGTGATTCTTCAGAAGCCAGGGATACGGCCAGTGTCTTTGAGGCGTCGGCGGCGCTGGGGCTGGGGGGGCGGTTGTTCAGCAGGCAGTCTTCCAGATGAGTCACCAGACGGCTTTCTGTATTGGATTTATCACTCGTTTGTGTTTCCGGAATGTCAAGCTCGCGGTCTGTCTGTTCGCCGTTTTCTTCAATGGTCAGGTGGGAGTTGACAATGGATCCGCGTGTGCCGCAGACCGCGTGCTGGCCGAGATCTGTATGGGGATGAAAAATGCTGAACAGTGACATTACCCGACCGATGGCGCCGTTTGTAAACGTCAGATTCAAAAGGAAGTTGTTGTTTCCGCTTCGTTGCTCAAGCACACCACCGTGGTTGGCGGTTGCATAGACTTCTTCCACATCTCCGCCGAACCAGAGCGCCAGGTCAATGGGATGGCAGGCTGCTCCTACCAGCCATTTCTTTTTCTCCGGATCCTTGCGCCAGCCACGGCCCGGTGCGTTCATGACTGTGCGCATGTCGTGAATATAGCTGAATTGAATAAAGACCGGATCCCCCATGGCACCGCTCTGCCACAGTTGATGCGCAGCCATGATGTCCGGAAGGAAACGCCGTGTCTGGCCCACCATCACCTGCCGGTTCACCTTTCGCGAGAGTGCAAGCACCTGCGCTGCTTCATCTTTTGAGTTGACCATGGGTTTGGTTGCCAGTACGTGTTTGCCGGCTTCAAGAGCCCTGCAGATATGCTCCACGTGGAAATGGTCCGGCGTGTATACTGCGATCACATCCAGGTCCGGCCGTTCGATAAGGCGATCAAAGTCGGTGGTGGTAAAGCCGATATTGAATTCGCTGGAGTATTTTTCCAGTTTGGTTTCATCGAGTTCGCAGATGCCGCGGACTTGCATGCTGGATTCCGGATTTTTGTTAACGCTTAGAATCGTCCGTCCCATGGACAGTCCAGCAATTCCGATCCCGATTGTCTTCTCTTTCATGATGATTCTCCATATATATGTCAGGTGATTGCGAGCAGGATGATTGCGATGGTGTTGAGTACAATTCCCGCCCACGTACGTTTGGTAAAGCGTTCTTTAAGAATGAATCTTGAAACCAGAGAAAAGCCGAGTATGCTTCCGCCGATGGCTACCGGAAAGACAATGGAAGAGAGGTTCACGGCAGAAAGTCTGTCCGCAGCAATAAAGAGGGTGAACTGGCCTCCGGAGACAATTGCGGCCATGGGAATTCCGAATTTCAGTGTGCCGCGGTCGGGAGCCGTTTTACGGGCAATGCAGAGTATTGCAAACAGACACGCGGCAGCGAAAAATGAGATCGGTATCCGCAGGTGGACCTCGGCGCCCATATCTTTCCAGCTGGAAATGGTCAGGATCAGGCATTGGCTTGCTCCGATAAAGCAGAAACTGAGTATGGTCAGGAACAGCCAGTGGATGGAGCTTCCGGACGAGACTCGGGAATCGTTCTTCTTTTTCCTGGCATGAAGGACAAAGGAGAGCATCAGCAACACCAGGCCGGTGGTGTGGTGGATCTGTGCTGTCTGGTTCAGAAATACAATGGTGTACAGAAAAGAGATTGCAATGGCTGACTGCGTGATCACCCATGTGATTGCCGAGTGTCCGATATTCATGGCGCGCGCCATCATGATCATGGCGCACTGACTTGTCATGCCGCTTACAGCCATCATGACTGCCATTGGAACCAGGCGTTCACGGTTAAACCCGGAATAAAGGGAGGGCAGTGCAATAAGAAAGGAAATTGTCGTTACCATGCAGGAGATGATCAACCCCAGCGAGAGCAGCGACGTCTGAGTCTTTCCTGCCTTACGGTATCCGGCAGCTATACCGCTCCATAGAACTGCGGTCAGGATGGTAAAGAGTATTCCGCTTGAGGCCATGATTATGAGTCCAGTGCAGTCGAGAGGAGCCGGGCTGTTTCCTTGAGTCGGTTAGAGGCCGCAGAGATCAGATCCCTGTCCGTGCTTCTTTCCGGTGAGAGTCCCATGCCGATGCAGAAAGAGATATCTCCGTCCTGAAAGACAGGTGCTGCCAGGCGGTAGGTGCCGGTGATCAGCTTTCCGCGGTCATCAAAGAGCTGACTTCTCCAGCTGCTCTCAATGATTTCATGAGCCTCTTCAATGGTAACAGACTTCCGATACGGATGGGATAAATCATACTGGATCCGGTCATCAGTCCACTGGTCCAGGGGGACAAAGAATACGCAGCCCAGAACCGGAAACCGCATGGGGTTGAGCGTTCCGGCCGGACTCAGTGCCGGTGAATAGGCATCGGTCCTGCGATACGCAATCTGGATGTTGTCTCCGGCCGGGCGTATCAGTGTGCATGTAGCGGAGAATTCAGCTGACAAACGGTTGATCTGCTTCTGGGCCATGCCAATGAAGTTGGAGCCCTTGCCTGCGCGTATGCCCCAGAAATAAACACTGGAGGAGAGTTGATAGCCTCCCTGGGCGGACCGCTCGATCACGCGCTGCTCGATTAAAACCTTAAGCGCCCGGTTGAGAGTCGTGGGGCTTACATTCTCCATAGCTCGCTGAAGCTCACTGAACCGGCGGGGTTCAGGATGGCTGGAGAGATCCTCAATAATCCGTATGCCACGTGTAAGTAATGATTCGCTTGCCATGAAACTACCAAATAAAGTAGTAAGGTGCAATATAGAGTAGCGTAAAGTTTTGGTTTGTCAAGAAACAAAATAAGAAATATCGGTTCAGCGGATTGTTCTTTTCTCAATGATAGGGTTGACATTTTCAGGATGTTCGGCTATACTCTTCTATTTACGTTTTCGTGTTATCCTCAGTCGCTGTCGGGAATACATTCCATTTCATTTTTGATCAGGAGTTCAAGTGGCGTTGTTCTGGAAGTATGTAAACAAATATAAGAAGGGCATTATCTGTGCCATCTTTTTCCTGGCCATTGCAGATCTGGCACAAATTCTGATGCCCGGACTGATTCGGGATGCTGTAAAAGGTCTGGTCAGTGAGGATGCGCAGTTGTCGGACTTCACCCGCGTGGCATGGTGGGTCTTTGGAGTGGTCTTTGTAACCGCTCTCTGCCGGATGCTGTGGCGTATTGTACTCTGGCCCGTCGGGCGGCGTGTGGAATACGATATTCGCAGGGATTTGCTGCTTCATCTCCAGAAGGTGGATCCGGGATACTACAACACGCATGCCTCCGGCGATCTGATGAGTCGCGCAACCAGTGATGTGGATGCCGTGCGGATGTTCTTTTCCATGGGGTTTGTGGTCTTCTTTGATTTTATCATGGTCATGCCCATTGCCATGGTCCTGATGATCCGAACCGAACCAGTCATGGGGCTGACTGTGGCTGTTCCCATTTTGATTGCTCCGGTTTTTTCGCTGATCCTGCTTCGGCGGCTGAGCCGTGCATTTCGAAAGAGTCAGGATGAGCTGGGTGTGCTCAGCGGTCGGGCGCAGGAGGATATCACGGGAGTGCGGGTCATCAAAACCTATGCCCGTGAAGATGCCTGTCGGCAGAATTATCGAGAGAAAAACCTGAAAACCCGCAGTGCTTTCTTGAACGTGTCCAGGCTGCACAGTCTGATCGGTCCGTATTTTCATCTGCTTCCTCAGGTTGCTGTTCTGTTGCTGGTGATTGTCTGCAATACCGCCTGGATGGCGGGTAAGTATTCTGCCGGAGAGATCGTCCAGATGCAGGCCTTTGCCGGTCTGCTTTCCTGGCCCACGTTTGCACTGGGATGGGGAATTACCATGCTGCAGCGGATGCGATCCTCGCTGGCCCGGGTCCAGGAGGTGCTGGATGAACCGGCACGTGAGCGAGCACACATCGACAGGGGACCGGATCAAATCAAAGGAACCCTGGACTTCCGGAATCTTAGCTTTGGGTATGGGGATAATTCTCCGGTGCTGAGTCAATTGAATCTGAGCATTGAATACGGAACGATTATCGGCATGACCGGTCCCACAGGCAGCGGCAAGAGTACACTGCTTTCCCTGGCCGTAAACCTGATGGAGGCGCCCATGGAGAGTATCTTTCTGGATGGAACCGATATCCGGGAGATTGCTCCGGAAAAACTGCGTCGTCATGTAGCGCTGGTTCAGCAGGAACCCTTTCTCTTCAGTCGGCCGCTTCGCGATAATCTGGCCTTTGCAAGGCCCGATGCTGCGGACGAAGATGTGTATGACGCTGTGGTGGCTGCAGGACTGGAGCCGGATCTGAATCAGTTTGAAGCGGGCCTGGATACGCTGGTTGGAGATCGGGGGGTTACGCTCTCCGGTGGACAGCGCCTTCGGGTGGCGTTGGGACGGGCACTGATCGCGGAACCTCAGGTGCTGCTGATTGATGATGCCTTTGCTGCGGTCGATGTCCGCACCGAGGAACAGGTCTGGAATACGCTCCGTAAACGCATGGCCGGCCGAACGGTTGTGGTGGTCAGTCACCGCATCAGCGTTCTTCGACGATGCGACCGGATTGCGGTTCTCGAAGACGGAACCATTACCCAGCAGGGAGTTCACAGCGAACTGATCGACCGGGATGGATTTTACTCACGAACCTTTGCCTTGCAGGAGCTCTTTGAACAATGAGTCATCACGATGAGTCCGCACAGCTCGGTAAACTATACGATCATCAGCTGATACAGAAACTCTGGCCGTTCATGCGTCCGTACAAGTGGCGTCTGGTGATTATTACCCTGGCATCCTGGACGCTGGTCGGCTGCAACGTGGCCTGGCCTATGCTTTTTTCGCATATCGCACACGTGGGACAGGCAAGCGGTATGGGCGGGGAATTCGGCATGCTGGTACTGATTTTTGCCTTGGTGGTTCTGATCGGAGCCACTGCGGATTTTATATCCAGTTACACGGCAGATGCCACCAGCCAGCGGATTGTAACGGATCTGAGGGCAACGCTTCATGAGCGTTTTCTGCGTCTGCCGCTGTCCTTCTTTGATCGGATTCCCAATGGTAAAGTGCTGTCCAGACTCCAGCACGATCCGGATACGCTGGTCAATCTGCTTGAAGTGGGGTTTGTTACCATTGTCAGGAACACCCTGCTTCTGATCAGCGTAGCCGTGGCTATGTTTGTCATCGACTGGCGGATGGCTCTGATGGCATTTGCACCGGTACCGATCATCGTGACCATGTCCATTGCTTACCGCCCCTTGATGCGAAAGGCCTTTCGTAACGTTCGGTCCCGGGTCTCGGCCATGAACGCCCGAATGGAGGAAAATATCGCGGGGCACAGCTCCGTACTTGTACTTAATCAGGAAAAGCGATGCGCCGCAGAACTGGATGAAGCCAATGCAGACCTGCGATTCTGGCGAATTCGCGCCGCTTCCCTGCACGCACTTTTTCCACCATGGATTCACGGTGCATTCGGCGCCGGCCTGGCACTGATCATCTATCAGGCCGGGGCGAGGTATATTGCCGGTGAAGCAGACGTGTCCCGGACCCTGGTTTCTTTTATTATCTATATGGGCATGTTCGGCTGGCCGCTTCAGGAAATGATGGAACGGCTTCAGATGCTTCAGGCAGCCATGGCTGCATTGGAACGGATTTTCGGATTCCTGGAGCAGGAAGGGGACGACCTGTGTGCACCGGCGTCTCCTTCGGATTCGGGATATATTCCGAAGGCCGATGCCAGAGGCGAGATCGAATTCCGGGATGTCTGGTTTGCCTACCGGGAAGAGGAGTGGGTGCTCAAGGGAATGAGCTTCAAGGCAAAGCCGGGTGAGCGCATTGCCATTGCCGGTCCTACGGGGACAGGCAAAACCACCATTCTGAGTCTGGCCAGTGCTCTTTACCGCCCGCAGAAGGGTGATATTCTGCTGGACGGAAAGAGTCTGTTTGAACTGGACCCGCGCTACGTGCGCAGACAGGTGGCGACTGTGATTCAGGATGTCTTTCTCTTCAGTGACACCATTATTGAGAATGTAAGGCTGTGGAATACCAGTATCTCGGTTGATGATGTGAAGCGTGCCTGTGAGCGGGCGCATGCCTCCGGGATTATTGAGCGGCTGGAAAACGGATACGAGCACAAACTCGGTCAGCGCGGAGGAGACCTCTCTGCAGGACAGCGTCAGCTGATTTCCTTTGCCCGGGCACTGGCATACGATCCGCCGGTCCTGATCCTGGATGAAGCCACCAGTGCAGTGGATTCGGAGACCGAAGAAAACATCCGCCAGGGTCTTGGGGAGCTTACTTCCGGCAGGACCAGTCTGATTGTAGCGCACCGGTTCAGTACCCTGGCAGATGCGGACCGTCTGCTCGTAATCCGCGACGGCTGCATTGCAGAAGAAACCACAGACATCCGCGCATTTCTCAAAAAGAAATCCTGAAAACCAGTCGAAAAGAAGCTTTTTTTCATAAAATAAAAATATGTCAGAATCAATAAGTCAGACCAAGGCCAGTGTAATTCTTATTGCAGAAATGAGTCCTGCGGAGGATATTGGCAGGGCTGTGGAGAATGTTCTTTCGCAGACGCATCAGAATCTGGACGTGCTGGTCTCTCTTTCAAATGCGTCTCAAGTTCGCGTTGAGGATATATCTACAGACAGTCGAATCCGGTTCTTTCATGGACAAAACAGCCTGCAGGAATTGAATCGTCTGAAGGATACTGCAGAAGGAGACGTTGTCTTTTATAAGGGCATTCAGGGCGTTCTCTGGTATCCCTGGCATATCCGAAAGTATCTGGATACGTTTGCGGAAAACCCGGAAGTGGTCTGGGCGTTCAGCCGGATTGAGTATCGCAGTATTTCCCGTGGTAACTATCCATTTAATGTTATTGGTTTACGCGTTGAGCATGCACCGGATATACGGTCGATTCTGCTTGATGAGATTGCTCATCGCAGAAACGCTTGCCTGGACTGGATGCAGTGTGTGTATTCCGGTCCGGATCAAAAGCCCTCTTTTCTGCCTGGCCTGGCCATCAAGCAGTTAAGTGAAGTTGGTGCCGGGACCGATCCGGATGCTGTATCTGTAGTTCAGTTGACGCGTTCTGTTGAAAGCACCGGGCAGCAACCTGCCATGCAGTATTTTGCCTCCCGTCTCTCTGTACCTGCCGTGGTCTCGATCTCAGAAGGGAATTTTCCACTGATAAGCGGGAATCATTTCCTGGACCGGGAATACAATGAATCGGTACGTGAGATGATCCATGCAGCCGATCCGGACAGTATCCGCTCTATTGGTATTAAACGTACACTGGGAATGGGAGATGTGATTCTGGTGGAGCCGATCATCCGTAAGCTTCGCTCTCTCTATCCCAATGCAGAGATTGAACTCTATACTGCCCGTCCGGATATTGCGGAATTCTTTGCTGCAAAACCGGACAGGACCGTTGGAATTGGGGCGACGAATTTTCTGGCTGACAAGCTGTCAGAAACAGAGAATCAGATTAAGTTTGATCTGGATCTGGCATATGAATCCCGCTTTCAGATGTCATTCATTGACGCATATGCAGCGGTATGCGGTTTTACATGGGAATGTCCGGATGAAAAGACGCCGATGCTTGAAACGGATGAGCTGACAGAGAGTATGCCTGAGAAACCATTTGTGGTAGTAGTAGGGGATGGATCGGGCTGGGTCGGCAAAACCTGGGGAAGGGAGAAGTGGAAAGAGGTTGTTGAGAATCTGCAGAACAGAGGCATGACGGTGGTTGAGCCGGGTCAGTCGGAGTTGAGCGGATTGACGGATCCGCAGTGGCACAACTGTGATCTACAAACTCTTGTTGGGCTGATTAATCGCTGTGTTTGTTATATTGGTGCGGATAACGGCCCCATGCACATTGCCCGGGCATTCGCAAAGCCGTGCGTGGTTGTCTGCGGTGCAGCCCTGCCTGTGTATTCCACTCCAATTAAGGACGGTCTGATTTCGGTCTGTGACAATTCCCTGGAATGCATTGGATGCAAACATCGTCATTTTGTTGAATATAAGAACAGGGAGATGAGCTTTGTTCCTTCCTGCACCCGAGAGATTCAGGGAGAGTGCATGCAGCGCATCCGACCCGAGCAGGTGTTGAATGCATTCGATGACTTGAAAAGTATTCAGTGATATTGATATGTCCAATCCGGGGGATTCGTTACAGAGTATCCGGTTCTGAAAATTCCTTGAGCCGGATGCCGGTTTCGTAGATTTCCTTCATATCGATTGCCGTAATAGGGATGCCGTAGTCTACCTGTTTGAGCAGACGGGAAAACCGGTTCTGAAGGCCGGCAAAAGTTTTGCGGTACAGGCAGGGCTCGGTGTCACCGGATGCAGCATGATGATCCAGGTATATTTGATAGAGGCTTTCCATATCCGGTTCATGAAAATCTGAGATATCCTCTTTCATCTGGATGGTCTGGCGGATCAATTCTTCGATTTCATAAATGTGTTCGTTATCAATTCCCCGTTGTTGTGCGGACTCAATCGCCTGAAGCGCTTTGTCGAACTGGTTGAATTCACGCAGCACAGAGATGTAGTTGAAAAGATACTCCGGGGAAACCTCCGCAGCATCCCTTGCCAGTTCAATCGACTTGGGATCTGCATATTGTTCGGCAAGACTGAACGCATACTCAGATTGTATATGTGGTGAGTCGGGGGCCAGTTCAAAAGCATCTCTCAGAGAGGTGTGGGCTTTACGACTTGAACCGTAGCGATTGAGTATGAGCCCGGCTGTGAGAAGGGATAACGGCTGTTCCGGATCTCTTTCCAGGGATTTGATTAGAAGCCGGTATGCGGGAATGCAGTCATTTCTCCTGTAGTAAATCAGGCCGAGTTCCTGACAGATTTCAGAGATCATTTCCGGATCTGTATCGTGAAACCGGAGCAGTCTTCTCAGGAGATTTTCGGCTGCGTATTCCCGATCATTCTGCAGGTACTGCCTGGCAACATCAAAGAGGTGTACGGTGTTGTGTCCGGGAAATTCCGGGTCATCTTTTATCGAACCGTGTTTGTTCTGGTGTCGAATATACAGTATGTTGTCTGCGCGGGTGCTGTTGATTTCTTCGGCAAATCCTGCGTGTCCGAGGTTGATCGCCAGGTCCGGGGGGATGAACGCTGTGCGTGTGTCATCCGGACTGAAAACATAAACCAGGCCGGCGAGTCGAAGAAGTCCAAGACTGGAAAGAGGCGGACGATGGTTCCAGTCGGAAGTGATGTCGTTGGTTCCGGAAAATTGTTCGAGCAGACGATCCATGGGTAGAGAACGTCCGTTTTCAACCAGGGCGGTAATGATTTGCAGTGACGAATCAGGAAGTTCTTCTACCAGGCTGTGCAGTCCGTTTTCGTTGAGCAGAAAATGGGTGACCTGCTTGACCGCTGTCCGGGTCTTTGAAGTTTCCGGCAGTCCCAGTCCCTTGGTGTTTACAGCGTTAAGCCACGGTATTGGCAGGCGTTCCAGACAAGTCTCCAGGGGCGTTTCAATAGAAAGGTCAAGGGATTCGGATTCCGCGACAAAGTTCTGTTCTTCCTCTTTTTTATCTCTTTCCAGAATGGTAATTAACTTATGTTTGCTGAATTTCATGATGGTTGACACGTATTTTCTTTTCCTCAACCGCTTGAATGAAGATTTCGGTGATTCCGGGGTCGAATTGGGTTCCGCTGCATTTATGGAGTTCTTTCAGTGTCCGTTCAACAGACATGGGTTCGCGGTAAGTCCGGTTGGAGGTCATGGCATCGAACGCATCGGCCACGGAGATGATTCGTGATATCAGTGGAATGTCTTCCCCGCTGAGTCCATCCGGATACCCGGTTCCGTTATAAAATTCATGGTGGTGTTTGATGATGGGGGCGGTCTCTTTGAGAAATTCCAGCGGTTGAATCATTTCTGCGCCTTTTTCCGGATGGGTTTTAATGTTTTCGTATTCAGGGGTTGTGAGTTTCCCGGGTTTGGTCAGGACTCGGTCTGGTATGCTGATTTTACCGATGTCATGGAGTTGTGCCGCGTACCGCGTGAGTTCGATGTCGTTTTGTGAAAGGTTCAACTGTTCGGCCATGATCAGGGAATATTCAGCAACCCGTTCGGAATGGCCGCGTGTGTACGAATCTCTGGCTTCAATGGTTCGTGCCAGAGACTGGATAGTTTCATAATAGTTGGACTCAAGCGACAGGAAGAGTTTTGCGTTCTGAATGGCAACGGAAGCGCTGTTGGCAAAGAAAGACAGTATCTTGACAATATTGGGCTTGGCCTGGTACAGGGTCTTTCTGTATACACTGATAATTCCGATAACGGTATTGCTCGCAGTTTTGATGGGTACGGAAACCAGTGAGAGCAAGCCTTCGTTCTGAAGATATTCGGTATACTTGATCCGATCATCTCTTCGGAGATTGGAGATCGTAATGGGCTTTCCGGTTTTGGCTACGTAACCGCCTACGCCTTCACCGACCTGTAGTTCGCCCTTGCTTTTGTATTCTTCCGAAAGTCCGTAAGTGGACTGGATGTTGAGTGTGTTGCTCTTTTCGTCGAGAAGTCTCAACGAGCAGGCATCTGTTCCGGTGATTTCCGTAGCCATTTCCGCAACATGTGTGAGTGTTTTCTTCAGGTCCAGTGATCGATTAACTTCTTCGGTCAATTTGTAGAGGGTAGAGGTTTCATTGAGTGACTGTCGCAGCTCCTGGTATGTCTTTGCGTTTTCGATGACAATGGCGGCCTGGCTTGCGATTACAGTCAGGGTCAGCAGTTCGACCCGGGTGAATGTCTGATTGCCGGTTTTGGCATTGATGTTGATTACGCCGTATGTGTTTCGGTTACTGATGATCGGTGCTGCCATGACGGACGGGCCGCGATAGAGCGGGGATTGAATTTGTGAGAATTTCTTGCTTTTGCTCAGGTCGTTTATTAGCAGCGGTGTTTTCTTCTGTGCGACCCATCCGCAGATGGGCTCATCTTCATCAATTGTGGATAGCAGGTTGATGGGCACTCCCTTGGATACGGCGGTTTCCAGCATGTCGGTGTTGTCTTTGTAGAGAAGAATGCAGCCGATATCAGCGTTCAGTGCATTTGTGGCTGAATCAATAATTCGCTGCAGGATCGATTCCAGATCTTTGGATTCACAAAGCCCTTCACTGATTCGGTGTATGGCCAGCAGCCGTTCGTTCATCTCATGGAGTTCATACTGAAGCTCCTCCGTGGTTTGGGATTTAAACCGACGGACGGCACTGAGCCTGAGAATATGAAAGAACAGGAATCCGATTAATAATAGAAAAAGTCCACCTGATAGATACCACGGGAGTAATGTCATTTCATGAAATTTCCAGTTGTGTTACTTGATTCTGACACGGTCTTCTTCAGGAAACATCTTGGCAATATACGAAGCCAGTTTTTCATTTGTGGGACCGTATCCTTTGGAGTACATGTATACCTCCAGATCATGTTTGATGTCATCCGCCCGCTGGTATCGGTCTTTGGGTTCTTTTGCAAGCGCTTTCATGCAGATTTCCTCTAAGCGCTCTGGAATAGAAGGATTGATTTTCCGAAGGGACTTGATCCGGTAGTTGTCCATCGCTTCGATCAGTTCCTTGCGGCTGGCAAATTTATAAACTTTTTTACCCGTAAGCAGTTCATACATAATCAGTCCAAGCGAGAAAATGTCGGATCGTCTGTCTGTGCCGAGGCATTTGGCCTGTTCCGGCGACATATAAGACAGCTTGCCCATCATGACTCGTTTCTCATCGGGAATGTTCATTGTCAGTGCCTTGGCAATACCGAAATCCGATAGTTTGACCACGCCGCCATAATCGATCAGGATGTTGGCTGGTGTAACATCACGGTGTACTATACCCAGGTGATGTCCGTTGCGTCCTTTTTTATTGTGAGCATATTCCAATGCACGACAGACGCGGCTGACAATAAATGCGGACATGTCGGGCTTGGCGAGTTTGCTGTTTTTCCTGTTTCGCTCCAGAAACTGGTGGAGGTTCCTTCCGTGTACATATTCCATGACAATGAAGTAGAGGTTGTTCATGCTGCAGAGATTGTAGACCTGGAGGATGTTCTCATGAATCAGGTCGGCAACCAGTTTGGCTTCATCCATGAAAAGTCGTAAGGTCTCGGGTTCCGAGGTACGTTCTTTGTTGATTACTTTGATTGCTACGGTTTTAATGAATCCGGAAGCTCCCAGCTGTTCAGCCAGGTATACCGTTCCCATTCCACCGGCCGATATTTTTCTGATAATGCTGTATTTGGCGTTGTAATTCAAAAGTTTTACAGTATTGGAATCATTCATGATGAGCCTTTATTTGTCTTTTTCGATCGGGTGTACTTCATTTCAACACGGGCTCGAATGTCATTGACCCGTTTGCTTGAAACCCTGTTGCCAAAAGTTGTGCGTATAACGTTGCCTTTTGGTCCAGTGATGTATTTTACAATCGTTCCGTTGCTTATTACGGGGTAGTATTCCCCTTTAATGTCTTGATACATATCAAAACGCATAATTCGTTTGCCGGCATATCGGCTGCCGGTTTTGCAGTATCCCAGGTCACCATTTTTCTTCCGGTATGCGGTAAAGGCGCCGCGCGGATTCCTGAATCCTACAAAGGTTTCAGTAAATTTCTTAATGTAAATATCCGCATAATTCTCCCGGCTCTTACCGTGTACGATATCATAAACGATGTTGTCTTTCAGCAGGTAACTTTTGGACGGTCGGACGATCAGGAGTTCCGACGTGAATTCATCCGGAGAGTGAGTCAGCAAAGCCTTTTTCCCCAACTTTTCGATCTGATCATAATCCGTATGCACAACAC
The DNA here is from genome assembly GCA_964524955.1 of uncultured Planctomycetota bacterium. GTDB lineage: Bacteria > Planctomycetota > CAZGEP01 > CAZGEP01 > CAZGEP01 > CAZGEP01. The sequence continues at coordinate 30,493 of CAZGEP010000012.1, forward strand.
TGTTTTTGCTGGCAACGTCATGAAGAAAAAGTACGTTTTCTTCATAGATGTTAATGGCTTCTTCATACCGGTCAATGCCCCAGACCTGTTCGATCATGTCGTTGATGTTTCCATAAAGGATCGATGAAGTGTCAAATTGTTTCCGTGACATTTTTATGTTCTGCTTGTGGCGTTGGGTTGCTATTTCCTCCCAGATGGCCGGGTTGTACATCGTATCTGATGTTGCAATCAGCTCCTGAAGGGCTGTCTTGATGCGCATTGAGATTGTTGGGGGGCCGTGCCAGGTGATGGATTTGAGCGCCTGGATCTCCAGCCCGGCCTTTTTGTCAACAAACGGGTGTTTGTCTTTGGAGTAAAAAACATTGTTTTTGTAGGAGTAGAATGTCTCTGGTTCAATCCAGAGTCCATTGACCGGATCCTTGAAAAGAAGCCGGGGACGGTTGGCCAGAGGGTTGATGACAATCTTTGCTTTCTTGTGAGAGATCTCACGGTCGCGGTTATCCACCACAACCCACATTCTGGAATTATCTTTTCGGGTATGCTGGACGATTCGGTAGTTTCTGCTGGGGCCGATTTGAGTAGAATCAACGAAGAGGTTGTAGGGGAGCTCCACAACACGACGGGAGTCTGCAGAAAGGCTCCGTTCCAATGCGCCCCGGGAGTTCTTATGAAATTCCTCATGAATGATTTCTTCGGTGATTAAATGAAGCTTGTTCGTAATCCGGGGATTGTAGAACTTGAAGAGGGCGATATCCGTAAACCAGCGTCTGTGGTCCTCATGTGAATGGGTAGCAAAGATTCCCTTTGTTTTCTTCAGTCCCTCTTCTCCCAGCAGACTGAACACCGGCGCGCCGCAGTCAATCAGATAATGTTCTCCATTGACACGGATGCGGTAGCCAATGCTCTTGCCTACAGTGGAGAAAGGACCTGAATCTCCGATGATGTCAAGAACAATTCCGTCTTTGAATTTTTTACTTTCCATTAGGCCGTATTCCCTTTTTTCTCGAAGTTACAGTGGCGTCTCTGAGATAAACTGGACACAAATCTTCATGGCCGACGAGTCGATCCGGCGGCAGTACAGATGTAATTTCAGCAATGGCCGTGGCAATGTTTTTCTTCCGGTCTGGAAGAAAAACGGTCCCGTCCGGATGCCATTTTTCGGGAGTAAGTGCCACAAAGAGGGCATCGGGCGGTGTTGCTTCTTGAATCTCATCAATGCGGAGCCGCTTTGGATCGGAAACGCAGAGAAGTCCATGGGGCTCAACAGTGTATGCTCCGTGAAAGCAGATTTGATTGCCCGCGGATATGAGCGGGGCATATACTGCGGCGGAGAATTCGCTGGACGCAGCCCATGCAATCGCTTCAAGCGAAGGTACCGATGCCACCTTTCGATCGCATAACCGACTCATGACCGCACAGGCTGTTACGGAAATGCGTATGCCCGTATACGAGCCGGGCCCGACACAGCAGCCGAAACGGTCAATGCTGTGAATGGCGGTATCGGAATCGTGGAGCAGATCCTGTACCGCAGGAAAAAGATTTTGTCCATGATTGCCGGAAGCAGAGAAGGATTTCTCCCGGATGCTGTTTCCGATTCTCAGGGCGATGCCTGCCGATTCAGATGTTGTATCAATTGCCAGTATTTTCATCTTTCATCAGTTTATAATCAATGCTGTCTGTCAATGCCATCCAGCTGGCTTCGATCAGGTTTTCAGAAATACCCACTGTACCCCATTCTTTCGTATCATCCCTGGATTCAATCCGTACCCGAACTTTTGCTGCAGTTCCGGCCTTGGCATCAATCACCCGTACTTTGAAGTCCGAAAGATGCACATCCTTGAGCTGCGGATAAAACGGTTCCAAAGCGGTTCTGAGGGCTTTGTCAAGCGCTTCCACCGGTCCATTACCCTCGGCCACGGCCAGTCGTTCCTCGCCTTTCACCTCAATTTTAATGGTTGCCTCGGAAAGCACGTTGTCGTCGCCTCGGTTTTCAACGATAATTCGGAATCCGTGGAGTTTGAAGTAATCATTATGTTTTTTGATGGCTTTCTGGACTAGAATTTCAAAGGAAGCATCCGCGCCCTCATAGACCAGTCCGTCAATCTCTTTTTCCTTGACCATGGTAAGGATTTCCTGCTTTTTATCCCGGCTGAGTTTCAGCCCCATGTTTTTAACCTTGAAATCAATGTTGCTTTTTCCAGACTGTTCGCTGACCAGGATACGGCGACTATTACCAACAGATTCGGGCCGTACATGTTCGTAGCACCTCGGGTTGCGATTGACCGCACTGACATGGATGCCGCCTTTGTGGGCAAACGCGAAATGGCCGACATAGGGAGCATTGCTTTGGGGCGGAATATTGGTGAACTCTGCAATGTAGTAGGATAGCTGGCTGACGGACTTGATAGATACTGCCGGATTGAACGTGCAGTTGTATTTCAATGCCAGATTAGGCAGAACGCAGCACAGGTCCGCATTGCCGCATCGCTCGCCGGTCCCGTTAATGGTGCCGTGAATATGAACCGCTCCCCGGCGAACTCCTTCAAGGGTATTCGCAACCGCAACGCCGGAGTCGTTGTGTGCGTGGATGCCGATGGGTGCGTTGAGCGCTGCAGCGGTTTCCTGTACAATCGCTCCCAGCTGATCGGGCATCATTCCACCGTTGGTGTCGCAGAGGACGATCATGTCAGCACCGGCCGCGACTGCTGCTTCCAGGGTTTTGATTGCGTAGTCCGGATCGGCGCAGTAGCCGTCAAAAAAATGTTCCGCATCGTAGATTACTTCACGGTCTTTGTCTTTTGCATACGAAACCGTATCGCTGATCATACTGAGGTTTTCTTTGAGCGTGGTGCGCAGTGCATCTGTTACATGCAGACGCCACGCCTTGCCGAAAATGGTTACAGCGTCTGTGTTTACCTCCAGCAGCATTCGGGTGCCAGCATCGTTGCGGATGGGTGTCTTTGCCCGGCGCGTACTTCCAAATGCGCTGATACGGGAATGTTTCAGCTCCAGCTTTCTGATTTCATCAAAAAAACGGGTGGTGTTCGGATTGGAGGCAGGCCATCCGCCTTCAATGTAATCAATACCGAATTCATCAAGTTTTGCAGTGATCGCAAGGCGGTCCTTTACCGAAAGAGAGACTCCGTATGTCTGTGCTCCGTCCCGAAGGGTAGTATCGTAAATTTGTATTCGTTTTTGGTTAGGTCGCATTGTGTTTTTTTTAATCAAATATATTGTTTGGCGATCTGTTGCTCCAGTATTTTAAATACGCGGTTTCGCAGTATCAGCAATACGGTTTTGACCTGTTCCCGAGTAAGAAATTCTTCTTCAATCATGATTTCACCAATCAGACGGCAGTGATCCAGTTCTTCCAGCTCTTTTTTCTGTATCATCAAGGCCTTGACAACCGTTTCCATGGTCGTGTATCCGCGTTCCACTGCGATTTCACCGAATAAGGTCCCTTTCTCCATGTCGCCTTTGGCGTTCAGTTCCTCGCAGACTTTTTTACGGAGCGTGAGAAGCTTGGGACTGGAAGTGTTGTCAATCACATCGTTTCGCAGCGCGCGTGTAATTTTCAGCAGCACATTTGTCGCGTGTTCGGATTCATCCGCGGCCGCAATGCTCAGTCCGTCCATGCAGATTTTTATGGCAGCGGATAGCTCCTTTTCTGCGGATGCTGCTGTGTCCGGATCACTGGATTTCAGGTTCTGCAGTACCAGGCGCAATCTGTCAGTTAGTAATGATTCAGTCAATCGTATTCTCCGCAAAAAAATAAGTACATAACCCAAATCATTATAAAATCTTATCTATTGTTATCAAGATATTTCAGCAGGTTTTATCTCTTTTTTGGCTTGGGGGGAGTGAACGGAACAATGCTTTCCAGAAAATAGCTCTTCCATGTATATTCTTCGCTTACCGGGTATTCCTTTCCGGTCAATGTTTTCAGAGCGCAGGCGCTGGCTTTCTTCGGTTCGTACGAACTGGTTTGGTATAAAAGCTCGAGTTGTTTGATGGATTCCACATCATCGGCTTTTAGTAATTCCAGTCCCCGGGCGGCTGCGGCCCTGCACGAGGGAGAATCGTATTCCACAGGGGCCTTGGGAACCTTGATAATTTTCTCATTCATAACCTGGTAAAATACCGGAATCGCTTTGCGGCAATTAATCTCTCCCAGAAACAGATAGCAGTGCTTGCGGATACTCCCGGAAATACGATTGTATTTACGGGAATGTCTCAGTACGGCTTCCGTCACTGTGGGGGAGTTAATTTTGCGAATGGCCTTGATGGCTGCAACACCCACATCTGATTTCGTATCCTCGAGCAGCGGAGGAAGTGCGGATACCACATCTACGGCCTTGTGATTTCCGAGTGTACGGGCCGCGTTCATGCGAACCTTCCATGATGAATGGGAAAGCCCGTGCTTGACCAGGGGAGCGTGGCACCGGGGTGAACCAATTTTGTCCAGCCCCAGTACGCTTTCCAGTACTACATCCGCAGACGAATCGGTCAGGGCTCGGATCAGCAGAGGTTCCCATTTTGGATTCCCACTGTTTCCCAGAGCATACACTGCTTCTTTACGAACGTCTGCTCTGGCCAACGTCAGGCAACGAGCCAGGTCTGAACCAAGATTCGGGGGATTGAGCGCCGCAAGGCTGACCGCAGCCCTGTGCCGGACTTCGATAATTCCATCCTCCAGCATTGAAATCAACGGTGCGAGTGCCTCATTTAACGGTGCCTTTGCCAGGGACTCGGCGGCCGCCTCTCGTATGGTGTAATCCGTGTCCGATGCCAGTGCGATAATGACCTGTCTGGACTCTCTGGTATTCAGATGACAACATGCCCGTACGCAAGAGCGGCGGATCAGGTAGTGATTGGCGTTGGCATATTCTTTCAGCCGCGTGAAATCCCCGGCATTGCCCAGCTTGCCCAGTGTAACGAGTATTTCTCCACGAAGGGGGATATGGGGCGTTCTCAGAAGGCCTGTTATTTTTCCACGCATTGAAGAAAATTTATAATTTCCAATCCAGACCACTGCCGCTTTTTGGAGTTCCGGAGCCTCAGCGTTCAAGACTCTTTTAACAACCGTTATGTCTGCGTCTTTTGCCATTCCCCTGAAATAGAGAGATGCAAGTTCAGCGGCTGCTGCAGGAGGCATGGTGAATATCAGCGGAGCAAGGTGCTGAATTTGATTGGTGTTCGTGCCGCTGGCAATGGACCGGGCCGCGCTCAGGCGGATCTGCGTATTTGAATCCGTTAGCAATTTCTGAAGATGCAGGCCAGCCTCTGTCTCGTTTCTACGGCCCAGGCCACGGGCAGCAGCCTGGCGGACAAAGGGATGTGCGTCCGAACATGCCCGGATTACCGCGGAAAACGCTTCAGGTTTCTGGATGGTCGACAGGGTTTCCACGGCGCGTACTCGCAGGTGAACATTGTCGGACTTACTGAGAAGAAGCAGGCCGTTGAGCGTGATGGTGTCTTTGACTTCCAGTTCAATTGCCCGCATTCGGGCGAAGGGAAGCAGACTGAGCATGCAGAATGTGAAGAAGATGATTGGAAAAATGCGATCAAATTTCATTTAACGGTCTCTTGACTTTAAAACGTGTACCCGGATAACGGAAAGGATAAAAAAGGCTGCGATCAGCCCGATGCTGTATTTCAGGTGCGTCTGCCAGATATTAATATTTCCGAGCAGCGACGGGCAGAACAAATCCGCGGAAGCAATGAAGGGATTCCAGACCAGGATCAGGTTCCGCAATGGTATGGATAATTTGTCTCCAAGAAAAACAGCCGTGGCGCTGAAAAGCGTTATCAGTGCCACAAGGCTGTAAGCACCGGTGGCCGCCGCTGCTGTGGAAGGCATGAAAGAAGAAAAGAGGATGCCCGAGAGGATGCCGATCAGGCTGGTCGAGATCAGAATCGCTGAAAGTGCGTAAAGCTTGGTCATGTCAATGGATTCCAGGTACAAAAGCATAGCGAACATGGGGGCGCAGGAGATGATCAGCAGGAGAATATAAAACATGGAGCTTTGAAGCTTTCCGGAAACGATTCTCAGTGAACTGAGCTTGGTCATGCGGAGCATATCCAGGTTTCCCTGTTCCTTTTCACTGGTAATGGCGTTTGCCGTGAGCGACGGGGCAATCAGCACTATCAGCGCAAGCATGAATGCCGTGGCAATTACCTTAATCGCAGCAATACTTGCCACCCCCGAACTTCCGCAGGCAATTCCCAGTATGGTCAGAGAAATAAAGAAACAGACATACATGGCCCGAATCAGGTAAACCGCACGGCCGAACGCCTTGCTGCGGAATTCCTTGATCAACACCGGGTTCATGAATCCGATATGCCGTTTGCGTTTCATGGGGTCAATCAAATAGAACGGAAATTTGAGTTTTCGTTTGATCAGTGTGCCAATGTCGGATATCAGGATGGTTTCCTTGGCCGGTGCAACCCGGGAAACAAACCGGATGGTGAATTGAAGAAGGATCAGGAAAAAAATGCTCATACAGGCGGAAAAGGGCAGGAATACAGACCAGGATGAAAGGGATACCGTATCTTCTCCCAGAAATTTCCACAACTCCGGCTGGGTGATGTCAAGGACTGCAACAAACGGGCTCAGGCTTCGGGCAATCTGGAAATATCGAACCGCTTCCTGAAGCGAGGGAAGAAGAATGGATGGAATCACCGTGCCCAGGCAGAGCGATATCAGAAAAACATACGTGATGATCAGTGAGGAATAACTGCTTTTGAAAACAGACGAACAGAAAAGACCGGTCAGTCCACACAGCAGAGCGGACATCACCAGAACAGAGTAGACGGTCAGAATCTCGGTATTGCTGATGCCGCCGAGGGTAAGACAGAGGGCAGAGAACGGCATGGAGGATACGATCAGTATCATCAAGAAAGAAACCGCAGAAAGAACCTTGGCTGCGATAATCGATGTCGGGCTGATGGGGGTAGCAAAGAGAAGATCAAAGGTTCCGGTTTCTTTTTCCGAAGTGATTGATGTGGCTGTAATCGCGGGAGCGAACAGTACAATCATGACCACCTGCACGAGGCAGAAGACCGTAAAGAGCATGCGGGATGCCTGGGCACCCATGGAATATACGCCGGCTGCGGGCCAGAACAGGTAGGTGACCGTTCCCAGAAAGAAAATGAACGCCAGATACATCAGGGCGATAGATCTCTTTCGAAAAATGCAGATAATCTCCCGGCAAAGTACCGGATTGTTCAGCAGTATCATTTGTCCGCCTTGCTCCTGGAGCCCGCGGCTTCCATCTTCGTGATCTTCATAAAGACTTCTTCAAGGTCCACCGGAACTTCACGGAACCACAGTACCGGAAAGTTCTTTTCCAAAACATCCTTGAGCATTTTCTCGATATCGTTTTCCTGGCCGGAGTATTCAAATCGTAGAACCCGTCCGGTTCGCTGCGGGTTTTTAACCGGGAATTGTTCTTGAAAAAGCGGGATATATTTGTCCGCATTGTCTCTGAACTCAACCTCAATAAGACGATTCTGACGGGTCTGGTGCATGACCTCTTCCATGGTGCCGCAGGCTTGCAGATTTGATTTCTCAATGATGCCGATCTTGTCGCAGACATTGGCCAGTTCAGGAAGGATGTGCGATGAGATCAGAATGGTTTTGCCCATGTCCTTGAGCTGCAGAAATACCTTGCGGATTTCAATCCGTGCCCGCGGATCCAGTCCGGATGTTGGTTCATCCAGGAAGAGTACCCTGGGGTCATGGATCAGGGTCTTGGCAATAATGATTCGCTGTCGCATTCCCCGGGAGAGGGAGTCGATATAGTAGTCTTTCATCTCTCTGGAACCGGTGATTTCCAGAACTTCATCAATCTGTTTTTTTCGTTTTCGTCGCGGAATCTTGTACGCCGCACCGAAGAAGTCAATATACTCCCACACGCGCATTTCATCATAGACACCGAAAAAGTCGGGCATGTAACCGACCAGAGTCTTGATTTTATCAGGTTTTTTTTGCACGTTGATGTTGTCGATAAAGGCTTCGCCGCTGGTGGGCTTGAGCAGTGAACAGAGAATACGGATCGTGGTGGTCTTGCCGGCGCCATTGGGGCCGATGTAGCCGAAGATCATTCCCTCTTCAATCTCCAGGTTGAGGTTGTTCAGGGCAGTAACATCTCCGTATCGCTTGGTCAAGTCTTTGGTTTTGATCATGGTTTGGATGCCTGAAAATGAATTACGTGAATCATTTATTGTCCGCCTTTCCCAGAAGTTCAACCCCCAGGTCGTCAATTTTCCAGGTGTTGAGCGTAATGTTCTGCATGGATGCATCAGATGATGCCGTCAGTTTGATTTCAATGCACCCCTTTGTGCTGTTGAAATACGCAGTCGCATTGTTGCTGATCGTATGAATCGAATTCAGCGCAATCGGTTCGAATTTCTTTTTCAGGAAATTGTAAATTTCCGCTGTAAACGTGTATTTGAGACCGTGAACCTTGGTATAGATGCGGATGGTCTGCGGAGTCATATTCCGGAATTCCTGTGGACAGACCAGTCGGAGACGGTGTTCACTCGGCATGGACGCTGGGCGCCATTTTCCGCTTCGGTAAATGGCGCCCAGATTCTTGGATACAGATTGGATTGCGCACATTCCCTTGGGTAGAAAAATTTCTCCGTTTGCCGGAGTCGTACGGGCTTCGATGATGAGCAGTGAAAAGTTCCGTATCACTGGCTTTGAAAGGTTGCTTTGGATATCCCAGGGGTTTTTGTCTGACCAGCCGACCAGAACCGGTCGGTCGATTCGAAGATCTTTGAACATTCTGCCGTCAAGCAGGCCGCGAAGAATCTGCTGGCGAATCGTGTCTTTAGCGGACCGGAGGTCTCTGGATGACAACCGGGTCGGAACACCCAGAGGCAGGCTTTTTTCAATGGCAATGGTGCGGCTCTGTTGAGCAGGGAGATTGCCCAGCGGATACGCCAGTCCGTTCCAGAGCAGGACTGCGTCTTCCATTTTCATATCCAGCGGATTGTTTACGGTTACCACCGCTGCGTTATTTGCGAGCGTGAGTGTGCATGTCGGTGGATCGGATACACTGCAAAGGCTTTGGGATTGGAAGAGGCGAAGTTCCCACTTGTTGAGCTTGCAGGCGGTCATCGGATCCAGACTTCCGGTATCCGTAATTTCCGTATTTGTCAATTGCCGGGAGCTTTCCTCTACAATATCGCGTATTATTGCGGAGGGTTTGCTTATCTCCAGATCTATGGGGTCTGGGCCGAGTATACCGGAAAAGGACTGTGAGCGAACCGTGCCGTCGGAAGAGACGTGTATCAGGTTGATGCTGTTCTGCCCGGCTTTCTGTTCGCCCCGCCAGATATTGCCAACCGTGTATATACCAAACGCGGTAACCGGGGATAGAATAACAAGCAGAGCCCATGCGGTCATATGGCGCTGGATGATTCTGAACAAGACAATAATGAGTATGGAACAGGCAATAATGGCAAGAATTGCTGCGCCGGCAATGTGTCGGGGAAGAACTTGTACGCCGGAAATGGAAGAAATAATGGATGGCACCTGATCCGGCAGTAGCGAATTTTTAACCGGCATTACCTGGGTGTGGTGGTTGTAGAGAAAGCCGATGATGGTGGAATGAAACTTGACGGCCTTGGCCAGCATGGGATCGCCGATGTCAAAATTCATCTGTACGATCCGTCCCAGTCCCATTCGTTTGATAAGCGCGACCGGGTGTTCAGGCGTGCCGAGGAGTAATTTTGACCCTGCACGAGGGTAGAGTTCAAGGGTGTTCAATCGTTCTGTTCGTTTGGAGAGACGGGTTTTTGTGAATTGGAAGAGTTCCGTGAAATCTTTCAGAAGAATTTTTCGCCTGTTCATGATGTCCGCGGGAAGCATGTCCTTCAGCTGGGGGTTGGGTGAAACGGAATTTCGGCACGGCGATACGATCAGGAACCCGCCGGCCCGTATCCAGTCTTTAAGCGCGCGCGCCTGATCCGGAAGTAGACTCTTATATTCCATGTTTCCGAGAATAATGATGTTAAATGCTTCAAGTTCCCACCAGCGCCATACCAGTTCTCCGCGGACAAAGGGGCGCAGGACCCGGACCTCATCGTTGATGCCGTTGATGGAATCTTTGATCAGGGAATTGAATACAGAATTGTATTGATCAATAATCAGGACAAAGAGCACACCTTTGCCGTAGGGTTTGGTGTAAAACATTTCTTTGCAGAGCAGACGCCGCTGGGAGTCAAATACTTCCAGGGGATATCTCTTCGGACCGTACAGAGAAACAAAACTCTGGTAATTCAGAAAGCACTGGGGCGGTATGCTGAGGGCTGTGGAGTAAAACTGCCGGCAGTTCATCTGTGTTCCCGGAGAGGCGGTGATGCGAATCTTTAGGGGGGTGTATTCCCGGCCATTATTGAAAATCCGTCCGTATGCGGGTACGATCTTTCCGTTCATATAACAATGACCTGGCCCCACAATCATGTTTTCCACTTTAATATCTTTCTTCTGCGGTTTGGCGGCAAACACGACACTTGCTGCAAGCATCAGAAATAAAAGAAGAACAGGCCGTTTGATCATGTCAGACGTATCCTACAAAACGAAGTTTTGCAAGCTGCAACTTGAATTCAAACTCAGTGGAAGAACGCATATAATTGCCGTCCTGCTGCATCGGAGATTCATGGTCGCATTCCACTCGAATATTCCGGGCCCTGTAGAATGTGCCCGGTATTTCTTTGCACAGCCTGGAAATGCCCAGCGAATACAGGATCTGAAGCAGATCCTGATTCACGGCGCGGATATGAAGAGATCCGTCAGAAAGCGCAGCATCATTGAAGACCCGAAGACCGTAGCCATAATAGCAGTGTTTGGATATTATCAGGCTTACGGCATTGGGTAATTGAATTTCCTTGTCGTCGAGAAAGACTCTGTAATCGCGACGCTGGTAGGTTCGGAACGCGGAAAGGGCTGCTGCCGTATAAATCACCAGATGGTTGACCGAAGCGGATTTAATCGATTCTCGGATCCGCAGGGCATCTCCTTCAATGCCTACCGAAGCAAATAGCCCTGTATTGCCGCGTTTTTCCTGAATCAGATCCAGTGGGTACGGACGACTGTTCCGGATTCTCGTGGCCAGCTTTCGTGGACTGGACGGAAGGTTGAGCGCGTATTTGAGGGCGTTGCCGGAGCCCAGGGGGATATAGGAGATAAATACTTTATCCAGGTCAACCTGATTGATCACTTCGGAAAAGGTGCCGTCTCCTCCTGCTATGATCAGACAGTCACAATTCCGGGCTGCTTTTCGCGCGGTCCGGCAAAAGTCGGGCGTGGAGACCGAGTCCAGACCGTAGACCCGGGCGTTGAGGATTTGGGAAACCGCCTCCAGGTAAGTCTGCTTACGCTTGATGGAGTAGGAGCCGGAAACCGGATTAGCTATAATCGCGAATTTCATATACGTTTCACATTCACCTGTTATTTTTGACCGACCTTGATGCCTTCCGTTTTCAGGAGTTGAATCACGCCCTTCTTCCCGACCAGATGGCCGGCACCCACAACGACAAAATAGGTATTGCCGGTCTTGAGAAACCCCTTGATTTTTTCGGCCATTTTGATGTTGCGGTCATCAAATAGTTTTTTGAACACTGGCTTGATTTCCTTGGCATTCTTTTCTGTAAGCGGCTTGGATATGATTTTCTCCATGGCCGTTGCGTCTCCCGCTTTCCATGCCTTGACAATAGCGTCAATGTTTTTTCCAAGGTTGGACATATCTGCGACCGTGTATTTCAGAAGTCCCTCCTGTTCCGGCATGTCAAAGATAAGCGAGAGTTGCTGATCCAGGCTTTCCAGTTCAACAATTTTCTTGCTGCCGGTCGTTTTTTTGGCAAAGTAGTGATCAATTCCAAGGTCCTGGCGATATCCCATTTTCATCAGTTCCATGGTCGGCAGCATCAGCGACACCATGCAGGGTTTAAATTTCATCATATCCTGTATGCTCAGACTGTTCTCTTCGCAGTGTTTCCTGAGCATTTCGAAATCTTCCTTGCTCAAATTGTCCTTGAGTGTCTCTGTACCCTTGTACATGCCTTTGTTCATAATAATCTTCATGACCTTGAGCTGATCAATGGCCAGAGGGTTGACCTCCAGCGCCAGAATCTGGGACTCTTTGAACGCGTTTTCGATTCGTGCGTCCAGCGGATACATGTCCGCTTTACAGAGGTGAATGGAGCCCAGCATGTAGACCGTTCCCTTTCCCTCAGCTTTCCACATAAAGGTTTTGTCTGATTTGGAATCCGGCTGCGTTGCCGTGTCTGCTGCAAATACCGATGACGGGAATACCAACAACCAGATAAGAAACAATCCCAGTAACCATTTTTTATGGTGTTTCATTTTTATTCCTCCCAACCAAGAATAAATTCAATAATAAAGACTGCGCTCCATCCGAAATCCTTTGTGCGCAGGCCCTGACCGGTATTTGAATTGTAAATCTCATACGCGGAATCGTTCTGCGCGCACCAGGACAAAATCTTCTCCCTGGATGCTTCAGCTGTATCGGTGTACCCGTAGTTGCGAAGCCCTTTGAGCGCGAAATACGCAACGTTCAGCCACAGCGGTCCCCGCCAGTAGTTATCCGGCGTGTATTTGGGATCGTCATAGGATACCGTGGGCATGCCCGGAAAAAATTTCTTCTCATCCGCGGCCAGGCGGGCAAGCGGCTCTGCCTGTTCCGTTGAGGCAATACCGGTATAAAGCGGCATGAAGCAGGCCGGACTCATGACCGGACTGAACGACGATGTTTCCCGGTTGTAATCCAGGTAACACTGGGCAGACGAATCAAAAAGACGGGTGTTGATTGCCTGGGCGAGCTGGTCTTCCCGTTCTTTCCAGATCAGGACTTCATCTTTTCCCCCCAGTCGTTCAGCCATATAGGCCAGGGCTTTGTAAAAGAGAACCATGTAGCAGTTCAGATCCACGGGCCACAGCGGGATAATGCCGTTATCCCAACGCACAGAGGTGTCCCATCCGGATTCATATTTGGCTTGCGTCTGCTTTCGTTCCTCTTTTTCGGCAGCGCTGTCATAATGAAAGAGACCGTCTTGCGCGCCTCCCCGGTATTCACGCCAGAAGTGTTCATGTTTTTTGAACCGGTCATAGGAAAAACTGAGAAAATCATGATTCGGTTCTCTGCGGTCCACGATTTCTGCGGCCCATGCCATGACCGGCGGTTTTCCGGCCGTTCCCATCCAGGTTCCATCGGCACGCATATGATCAATAAGGCTGCCGTCAGGCTGCTGTTTTTCAAGGAAGATCAGAATTTGTTCTCTGGCAAGCTGCGTGTCCCATCGGGAGACGCTGAGCGCGTGAAAGGCCGAGTCCCAGTTCCATACACCCAGGTAACGGGACGGGGCCGGGCAGATGCCGCGCCAGGGGTACCAGGGAAGGGTAATCAGCGAGTCTTCCAGCGAAGGGATGATGTTGTTGAGCAGAATGTCGCTGGCAGATTTGAGCAGAGAAAGATGATTGTCAGGACATGTTTTTTTGAGTTTGCTCAGCCATGAATCGCGCATGCGTAATATCTCCGGATAAAAAAGAATATGGAGCTATTATATAAAAAGATGCGTCTTTAATCAAGCCGAATATGCTGAGTTGTCTGTGAATCGAAAGGAAAAAATCTCCGCGTTCTGCATCTCGAAGTACAGCTTTCTCCATTCCGGGTTCGTGTCTGCCGATGGATTTCCCTTTCACGTGAGTGGATGCGAGGTGCTGTCTCCGGTAAAGACATCCGACTTATCCAGCGAACATCCCTGAATCGGCTGATTATTCAGATCCCGGATTTTCGCACGAATCCATCCATTCGTGCGGCAGCGGCCGTTGATACGAATCGAATCAAGACGGGTTCGAAATGCGCGGGTTACAACAAAATTTACAGGATAAAAACGAAGACCTTAACTTAAAGACTTGTCTTTTCGTTTACAATCAAAATAGAAATCCCCACAAAAAGGCAGAAACTGACATCGCAGTAAAAAGGGAAGGGGCGCAGACCGAGTCTGAGTCCGTGAACCAGCAGAATGATTCCCTCTGCCGCAGAGAGGATTCCGAGCAGAATGATCAGGTTTTTGTATTTTTCAGGTTTCAGACCTGCAAAAAGAAAAAGCAATCCAATGCCGGTATAAGCGCCGGCGGTCATGCGAAGCCATTATTTGAGCATGGGGTCGGCGGGAATGGGACCTGCTCCGAGGCCGTTCAGCAGAGGCACGGTTGTTTCCCAGGGCAGAAATATTCCCAGCGCAGAGATGCCCCACCCAAAAGCACCGACAAACAGGAATAATCGCAACAGGCGGTATTTCACGGTCACTTCCTTTCCTTAAAACAGACATTATAGACGAAACCGCAAGATAATTCCAGCCTTTTTACCGTTCTGCTTCGGTATATCCTCTCAATGGATTCGCATTTTCCAGTTTATTCACGGGTATTGCCGTATTGTGTCACCGTTGCTGTTGAGTTCAAGGACCGATGAAATGACCTGTTTCTGGTCGGATAATTGTATCTGAAGCCGGTTTCTGCTTTCAAAGGCGATGTCAAAGGTCTGGTTGTCTGATTGTATGATCGTGATTCGTTCTGCTGATTCTTCGGGGTGAAGTGGACGGATCAGGGTCAGGCATGTAGATGTTTTGCTGCTCTTCCACGAATGAGTCACTGTGGTCGCGGGTTCGTGCTGCTGATCTTTTTTAACATACCATCCGATGAGGTCCGGATCTGTGACAGCCGAATGCCGACAGACATCCACGCCCGGAAGCAGCGGGGTGATGCATACATTGGGTTCCTTCGGGTCTGCGGTGGATACGCTTTGTGTGGCCGGATCCAGAACGGTTTGCGTACTTCGAAGGTGCCATCGGGCCTGGGCTGTGTGTTCGCTGTTGTCCAGAGGTGTAACCCGGTCTCCAATCAGGATAATGTCGGGTTTGAGGAAGAGAACTTCACGGAAATGTTCAGCAATGCAGTTGTCGGCCTTTCCGTACCCCTGGTCATATTTGCCGTTGGAATAATCGTATACGTCGTTTGTATTCCAGTCCGCATCCACAGTGCCGCAATGGTTTTTGACTATTTTCCTGCGTTGTCCGAGTCCGTCAATAAGAACGGTGTTGTGTGAATGGGTGTCGGTATCGTAATCACGGAACCGGCTGTTGTCATACATGCCACCGCCCGCATCAAAGATGACTTCTTTGCCGTAGACCCATAGGACGACGCTGAGTTTGTCCTGGTGAACATGGGCGGCGCCTACAGGTCCGTTATCAAAATACAATACCGTGGCATTGCGCTCCCATCCAGTTCGCATGGCCGCCTGACCGGCATGCGGAAAAAAGACCGAGGTTTTCTCCGGCGGTTTTCCTTTTGTTCCATCAGTGGCAACCCAGAGAAAATCAAGGCGTTCGGGAAAGAGCTCAAGGGCCTGAGTCATGTAAGGTCTGCACGGGCCTTTACTGCTGTCATTAAAGGTCGGGAGAAGTCGTTCCGGGGACATGATACCCATGTTGTATTCATAGGCTTTTTCCATGGTCGGTATGAGTCCGTCCGGATTTTCCTCTTTTCGGCCGGTGACGCAGGCAAGCTGAATGACGTTGTAGATGTTGCTCAGCGAGACGTTGTGATAGCCGGGAGTGAGTTCGAACTGGACGCCGTCGTCAAGGAATTGTTTTTTCTGTTCGTTTTGAAGGCACTCAAGTGCTGCTCTGCGCCATTCTGCTGCCGGTTTCAGCTCCGGGAATACGGCGCCGACAGTGTACAGACCGCACATTTCCATCATGATCCAGTTGTTGTGCCGGGGAGGATCCTGCGAGTTCATCAGGTGGACAGCGTGTTCCACCGCAGACTTTATAAACAGAATCATATGGTGATCCGTAAATTCTCCGGAGTGAAGGAATGTATGAAATGCTTGCGGCCAGGAGTGTCCCATACGCAGACCCGCCTCAATCGTACGCCAGGCTGAATCCTCGTAATTGCCGTTGTCATCCGGACGTGGACAGTCAGTGACCCAGCCCTCCAGCTGATCGGCAAAGGCCTTGGCATACGTTTCGTCTCCGGTTGCCCGGTACGCATGGCCCAGCGTATTCCAGAATCCATGGCGTCCGAGCTGCCACATCCATTCTTTGGTATACGCAATACCGTCATGTCGGTCCCGGGTGGCATTGTGAAACCAGTCGATCCTGCCTTCAAAACGGTGGCGTACATGACAGATTGTGAACTCTTTGTTTACAATCCGGTCTGCTGGTTTGCGGTTGAACTCT
>CAZGEP010000012.1:46774-47027 GCA_964524955.1 uncultured Planctomycetota bacterium
TTTATCGCGGCTGACGGCTGGGAGCGGATGCCATGTCGGGATGTCTCTGGTACGCAGGTATTCGCAGAGCAGGCGGCGTGCTGCCTGCATATTCCCGCTGTCTGCGGTGGTTTTTATCTTTTTCAGTTGTTCATTCTCCGGCGTTAACAATACAAAGAGATCCTGATCGCTTAATCGCGGCCCGTTGGTGGCCATGACCAGCTCCTTTCGGAAAAAATGATGATTATTCGGGTGAGTTGTTGTGGTTGTCCAT
>CAZGEP010000013.1:0-23070 GCA_964524955.1 uncultured Planctomycetota bacterium
ATACGGGTTTTGTACAGCACGGCGTACTGCTCCTTTCTCTGGCCAAAGAAAACGAGATCATCTTTTCCCAAAACCAGCCAAAGGGAATCCATCTCAAACGAACATCACCTGCGCTCAAACTGCTTCAACATGTCAGGGACGAAGCGCACCGGTTTGCTCAGCACTATCACCACATTTTACGCGATAAAACTGTTTTAGGAAGGAGAAGCAAGAAAAAATGACTGGAAGACACCTTGCACTGCCCCTGATCACCCTACTGTTGTTCTGCGCCTCTGTCAATGCGCAGCAGATGACGAAAATCGCCTCCTTAATCAACAACCAAAAGTCTGCTGAAGCGATTAAACTCCTCAAGGGAATTCAGGCGACATCCCTGAGTGACGCTGAAGAACTTTTTCAGGCTGCCAACTGCTTTTACTCGGTCGGAATGAAGAAAAAAGCGGCACAACTCTG
Source organism: uncultured Planctomycetota bacterium (assembly GCA_964524955.1). Classification (GTDB taxonomy): domain Bacteria; phylum Planctomycetota; class CAZGEP01; order CAZGEP01; family CAZGEP01; genus CAZGEP01. The sequence goes on from CAZGEP010000013.1 coordinate 451, forward strand.
GGAGGACGTTCTGAAGTTGAAACCCGACTTTAAAGATACCCACAAAAACCTGATGGAATATTATCTCGCTGAACAACAGCTTGGATGTACGCTGGATCACATGAAGTCCTTTTACCATATCCCGGATTACAAACGCAAAGCAACGGGTTTCTCTTTTGAAAACTGCATTAAGATTTGGATTTCCCCATCACCGCGTGATCTCCTCAGAGGATTTATTCATACGAATTATGAGAAAACCGGCCGGACTCAATGGGGCTATTACGTCTTCTTATGGCACGCCAATGCCTTTTCTTATCGAAATAATATCCATACAGTAAAAAAAAGGTTTCGTGATTTTCTAAAAAAGATCACCCAAGACAAAAAAGATGTTCGCCCCGATGTCTTCTGTCACAGTGCGGGATCAGCACTTCTCCTGGAAACCCTCTTCACGTATCCGAAGATTAAACTCGGTCACGTCATTATCGCAGGGTCTCCGGTACGGATATCATCCGCACCCAAAGATCCCAACGACCGCCCCAGACGCCTGCATCGAAAATCTCATTATCAGATGCTGCTCAGTCGGCTGAGCAAAAATTCTCTCAAAGTAACCAATTTTGCTTCATCCATGGATATGGTAACGCGCTGGTGCGGAGATATGTGCTGGAACGGATACGCCGGCACAATCGACAGTGCCTGGATCAATGAATACGCCATCCGACACCGGGCCTGGAATCTGACCGGCATGCTTCGGGATAAAATCGTAACGGATGAAAAAGGTCGAACAACAACACTCCAGAACATGCTGCTGAACGCCTATCTGCGGGCAATGGACTGTAAAATCCCCGAATCCAACGGCTTGATTCTGGATCCAGTCACATCAGAAAATACGAAATCCCCCCAAGCGCGCCTGCAACAATAAAAGCGCTGTCAATGGCGATTTCAGTGGTAACTTCATCATGCAGACCGCCTGCCTCCAGGTACCATTGAACCACAATCAAATACAAAGCGACCACTGAAAGGCATCGCCCCAGAAAAATACTATTGCCCGAAGGAAGCGTCAACAGCATAATAGCGAGGAAGAGGATACATCCTTTAAGTATGAGTCCTGCTTTTTTTCTGCCGAAATATACAGGAAGCGTGTCTTCGCCAACCAGACGATCCCCTTCAATGTCGGAAAAATCAAAAGTCGCTGCCCGGATAAAGGCAATCAAAAAGACAAAGAGGAATGCAATTACAGAATTGCGTGTAATGGATTCTCCCTGGTGAATCATGGGAATACCCACGGCCACCATAGACCAGGCGAGTGCGGTAATCAGATCTTTTGAGGCCGGAATCGCACTCAAAAAAGAGAGCAGCCTCCCACCTCTTCTTGAACGCCGCTGCAGGATATACGTTCCGCCCAGCATATAGGCGCCCAGGGTTACGGAAAGCACACCATATCCCAGGGACATGGAAATCACAATGCCGGACAGCGCAAAAAGGACGGACAGGCTGAGAAAAAACTGACGCTTATCCCGCAGAAACGATGTGCGGAAACTCGGGTTGATGAGTTCGGAACCGGCATGATAAATCCGCGCGATTACATATACGGAAAACACATAGGCAAATGAAATAAACAGATACTCCCACCGCCATTCCTGCAACCCCTGAAGACGGCTCGCAGCAAATGTAATCGCGGCCGCACACAGGGATGCATAAAAATTCGAGGCAATTCCCCATCGCGCAATACGGTTAATGGTTTTTTCCAGAAAACTCTTTGGACCATACTGTTCGATGCGCTGGATCACTTCATTAACGATCCAGGACGGAGTAGATGCTCCGGCGGTCACACCGATCACACTGTGATCTTCCAGTGCCTTCATATCCAACTCAGAAGCCGTTTCCACGTGAAAAGCAATGGACCCGATTTCCCTGGCAATCTGATACAGACGCACAGTGTTAGCGCTCAGTTTGTCTCCAACCACCACAATGGCGTCCACATGTTCAGCCAGTTCACGAATTTCATTCTGCCGGTTTTCCGTAGACGAACAGATGGAATTGATGACTTTAATATCCGTGAACTTTTCCTTGAGACGATCACAAATACTGTCATAGGTTTCCTGATTGAACGTAGTCTGACCTACCACCAGTACCGGCTCCGAAAGGGAAAGCTTCTCCACCTCATCACGGCTCGCGATGACCTCATATGTTCCACGGGCATAACTCTCCAACCCTTTGATCTCCGCGTGATCGCTGTCGCCAATAATCACCACAGAATACCCCTGAGAGGAATACTTGTCAATTACGCGTTGGCTGCTCAATACATGCGGACACGTAGCGTCGATTACACTGGCGCCACATTCGGAAATGCCTTTCTTAACGGATTCAGGAACGCCGTGCGCCCGGAGAACCACCCGCGCCCCTTCTGGAACATCAGAGTCCTCGGTCACGCTGACCCCTTTTCGCTTGAGCATTTCAATCACATGCTTATTGTGTATCAGGGGACCATGGGTGTAAAGTTTTCCGCCATCCTGTTCAGTTGCGCGCAGAACCGTATCCATGGCGCGCTTGACTCCCATACAGAAACCTGCTGTTTTGGCAAGAATAGTCTTCATCGGTATTTCACACTAAATGTCTTGATTTCAAAGGGTTTAAAATAGGCTGTAATCCTGTTGTCTTTGAGCGGTACGTCACGTATATTCTCTTCCAACAGATTGATTTCATGGACCTTGACCGGCTCACCGGTAAACGTTATCAAACACTCCCCCCGGCTCTTTCGGCTCATATACAGCCGAAAGACAATCTCTTTCCGGTCTTCGTGTTTCTTTACTGTATCCACAATCACATCCGGTCTGTCTACGGAAACCAATGTGAACGCATTGTCCAGCCGTCCTTTATTGGATGAAACCATTACCGTTCGCATCGGATAATTAAACTCATATCCGGCACGTACGGTCTGCGCATCCTCCCATGTTCCCTGGTGCGGATAGAGAGCATAGCTAAACTGCTGCTGCCCGGTATCGGCATCCGGATCCGGATCCGTGGGACCGGCCAAAAGCGTAATCCGCATACAATTATTCTTAATGTCGTACCCGTATTTTCCAGTATTGAGCAGGCTAACGCCGTAATCGCTTTCCGACAGGTCCACCCATTTGTGGCCGCAGGCTTCAAAACGTGCCCAGTCCCAACTCGTATTCCAGTGTGTCGAGCGGTTGATTGTACCGTATTGAATCTCATACGCCGCTGTGTCCGAGTGAATATCAACTGGAAAGGCTGCCTTGAGAAGCATCTTTTTTTCCTGCCAGTCCACATCGGTAACAAAATCAATGCGCGGAATACGGTCATACAGATACAGATGCTGCACCATTGAGCTCCGCCCGAAACTGCGGCAGAGTTTTATGCCACCGCGTACCGGACCGGTTTCAATGATTTCCGGAGCCGTTTTCAACCCATTAACTGGATACGGTTTCTCATTATAAAAAATATCCATATCCCATGCGTCCCAGTTTGCCGGACGGTCTTCGAAGAGAATCATCTGGTTCAGACGCGCACCCGGTGCCACCACCTCACGACCAACTGTTTTGTCGATCAGAGAGCGGATATCCCCGTTTCGGTCCAGCTTGACGACAAAAAATCTGTTTTCCAGTTTACGGGACGTTATTTTGAGAGAGGTCTTTTGGGGGGCATGCCCGCCTGTGGTTGCGAAAACCTTGTATCCATCAGCAGGGATATCCTGAACCGTAATGAGCTTGCGCTTGCCGCCCGATGCTTTCTCAACAACCTGCGATGGACAGATTCCGTCATCATCTTCCATCTCCAGGTCCAGATTATCGATTTCTACAATTCCGCTGCGCTCCCAGGACAGGGAGTTAAAAACACAACTGGATTTTTCTTCTGCCGTAATCTCCCCGGCAATCGTGGAAATCGCTGAATTGGTTACGGTTTCTGCCTGACGAAGAATGTCCGCATAGTCGCGCTCTGCATCTTCGTAGACTTCCCGAACAGAGGATCCCGGAAGGATATCGTGAAACTGATGGGTCAGCAGTGTCTCCCAGAATCCGTTGAGTTCTGCGGCTGGATATGCGCCCCCCAGCATCATGGCTGCCGACGCATAGAACTCCAGATCATGCAGCGCGATCTCGCACATACGGTTCATTCTCTTGGTACGTGCCTGCGAGGTGTAGGTTTTTCGGTGGAGCTCAAAATAGAGTTCACCATTCCATTCCGGAAATGTATCTGACTCCTTTTGTGTTCTGTCCATCAGCTGATCAATGCGGCCGAATTCCGCCAACGGCAATTCCTTGATATTCTGAAGCCGCATCCCCTGCTCCAGCATTTCCTGCGTAGGCCCGCCCCCCCCGTCCCCATGGCCAAAGGGCACAAATGACTCGCTGGTATACTGCTTGCCCTGGAGATTTGTCCAGGCCCCCTTGATATGCTCAGCACAAATCATTCCGTTGTATACATGCGTGGTATCCGGGTTACCGGGATTGCCTGCAGTGATAAAGCGTGTCAGTACTGAAGTTCCGTCGACTCCTTTCCAGTTAAAGACATCAAAAGGAAGGTGATTATACTGATTCCAGGATATCTTGGACGTAATAAAATAATCCACGCCGGATTTTTTCATAATCTGCGGCAGGGACCAGGAATAACCGAAAACATCCGGCAGCCACATGACCCGAGAATCATACCCAAACTCCTTTCTGAAAAACCGTTTTCCGTAAAGAAACTGCCGGACCAGTGATTCACCGGAGGGTACGTTGGTATCCATCTCCACCCAGGTGGCACCATTGGCTTCCCACCGGCCCTCTTTGACACGGGATTTTATTTTCCGGTAGAGGTCCGGATAGTCTTCGCGTACAAATGAATAGAGTGCAGGCTGACTCTGGAAGAAATGATATTCAGGAAAACGCTTCATATACTCGATCACCGTGGAAAAGGTTCGGCCGCATTTTTTGCGGGTTACAGCAAGAGGCCATCTCCAGGCAACGTCGATATGTGCATGGCCGGACAGCGTTATTTTCTCACGGTCTTTCGCTCCGGCAACAATCTTGTCTTTTTTTCCGGCCAGGAATTCAATCGCTTTGATTACCGAAAATTGAAATGATCTGGAACCGGGAAAGCGCGCAAAATTCGACTCGGCTTTTTCAAGCGGTACATCTGAAAATCGAAAATCAAGAATATTCAGGGTATCCACAATTAAGGTCATGCTCCGTGCACGGGTCATGGTGTTTGCCGGCATATTTTCCACGGCATTAAAGAGAGAAAAAAGATCCCAGTAGAGCCTGCGCACCGGTTGATTGATTTCCACCAGCTTGGCGACTTCAAACGTCAAATCGTGCTGAAACATTCCGGTATACGCTTCCAAAGCCAGAACATACGTATCTCCCTTTCGTGCCCGCGGGGCAAGAAGGAGTTCGTGATGATTTTTATCAATTCCCTGCCGGGGTTTGCCGTCAATATACGCCAGGCACTCACCATGAAACCCACCGCCAAGACCGCCGGATGAAACAACAAGTCCGACCTTCTTTCCATGCAGCTCATCAAGAATCCGAATGGGAAAACGAAACCAGGCAATGGTATTCGGCTTGCCCCAGCGGAATCCGGGTGTAATTTTTTTCCATGAAGCATCATCATAATCCGGTTGTTCCGCGCCCGGGATATCACCGGCCTTAAAGCGAATATCCGTCAGATGGATATTCTGGGTATAGATATGATTTTTCAATACGCCAAGGGTAATCCGAATTTTGTTGTCATGGAGAAACATTCTCTCGCCGGATGTGTTCGAAGCCATTCGAAAATACTCCTGTTAAAGTAGGTTCCCCGGAACGGATTAAATCCGTGTCCGGGGAACATGGAATCAACTGTTTTCAGGGAAATTCCCTTACCAGGAAAAAGCGATGTCAACACCTGCGCCGTACTCGTCTTCAGCGTAGGCGCCGGAAATATCCAGCCTGAACCCGGCAACGCCTATACCAATACCTGCGGCAGGAACAAAAGGAGTGTCGTCTTCAGCGATATTCTTGTACGCACCCAGACGAACTGTAAAAAGTTCTGCGAGGAGTTTATTGTTTCTGGAACCGAATGTCTGTTCCACACCAAAGGAGATCTGACGCTCGTTGTAATCTTCCGCAATGGTTTCATTCTCAGTCAGGTCAATGTCAATCGCCACGTTTCCGCCGCGCCAGTAATTGTATGAACCGCCCAATCTGACCTGCGGTTCCATTTTGAATTTTTCCTTGCCCAGAACACCGCTTGCCGGCAGATCAATTTCCGGGGAAGTAAGATTCTTACCGGCAATTCCAACCGTGAGTTTTTCCGTCACATGGTAGAGAACTCCCAGATCTACGGTAAAGGTATTTGTCGTTGTACTGGTATCCTTGACATCCTCAAGCACGTCAATGTCATCAGAGTCCGCGTTGATTACCTGGCGGTATCCTTTGGCGGTTATGTAGCGAGCTGTAATTCCAGCGTGAAGTCGGTCTTCCATAAAGGAGCGTCCATACGTCAGACCAAAATTAATGGGCATCACACCACGCAGGTCTACGTAAGACTGGTTGTTTCCGAGGGAATTCGCATCCAGAGCCGGAACGGTTGCATTGAGCCGGGTAAGATCTATGTTATCAATGACTGTGGCATAAAAGTCCGCATATACCGCAAGCCCTACAGAATGTCCGAATACTTTGAAGGTTGCATATCCGCCGACATTTCCGTATCCGGTGGATTCTCCGTCACTTGCTTCGATTTCCCGAAGTTTATTCTGTACGGCATTAATTTTTGCTGTATTGCTGTTTATCGTAGCTGCATTGGCAACCAGATCATCAAATTCCAGTGATCCAAGCAAATCATCCAGGTCTTCGATTTTATCCTGAATATCACCGTGGTCTTTCAGAATTACGGTTGCCGGAATTCGAATGTCAAATTTCTTCTTATTTGCACTGATCCCTGCAGGATTGTAATAAATCCCGGTTGCATCCAGCGCATTGGCAACCTGAGCACCACCCATTCCCAGTGCACGCGGGCCAGCAGTGGCAAACTCAGCCGAATATCCTGTTTTCATAAAAACCGCAGCCAAAATAACGACAACTAACACTCTCCAGTTCATGCTGTTTCTCCAGAATAAAATTAGAATATGCGCAGAATTTTACCCACCGCCCGGATAGTGTCAAGGATTAAAAAATAACTTTAATAAATCCTTGATGAATCAGAACGTAATTATAGAATAATAGTTTTCATGAATAACTTCTGTCCTATATTTTTGATTATTTTAGCCCCTTTACTTCAATATCAGCACCCAGTCAGTAAACCGAGTTTTTCCGGAAAATGCAAATGAAATCCATCCTGATTATTCTCACCGTCCTTTTTCTCATGGCCGGGTGTATTTCTTCCCGAAACGACTATTATTCAAACCTGAAGAAAGACCGTATCCAGTCCGCCAACCGCCTTAGCGGACTCATTCCATCCCGTACCTGTCCGGAAATCAAGGGAACACTAACACTTAATGATGCAGTTGATTTCGCATTATCCTTCAATCCACTCCTCTCCGCTGCTGAAATGGAAACGAAAGCAGCCCGAGGAAGAGTCATTGCCTCCTACTCTCATGCCCTGCCCACTATTGCTGTAAACGGAACATACACTCGGCTGAATGAAGCCCCTTCCGTTGAATTTCAGGGCATGTCATTTGCCCTTGGATATAAAGACAACTACAGTGCCGGTGTGACAGTCATACAGCCCCTTCTTCAGGGCGGGAGAGCATTTATCGCTCGTAAAGCCGCCCGGATATATCGCTATTATTCGGATGAAAAAATCAGGGAAATTCTGGAACGTGTTCTATATCAGACCGCAACGAATTACTACAGATTCCTGGTTTCTGTAAAGCTGGTTCAGGTGGAATCCAAGGGGCTTGATTCTGCAAAAAAACACCTCCGCTCCGTGCAACTTAAAAAGGATAACGGCAAGGCAACTCAATATGATGTACTTCGAGCCCGTGTAAATGTCGCCAATTTTGAAGCCCGGCTGATTGAACAGAAGAACCGCAGGGATGAAGCCCGGCGGAATCTGCTCAAGGTCATGGGCGTCTCCCAGCAAAGCCGCGTAACCATTACTGGAGATGTGAACTTTACTCCTGTCAAAATGAATGATCAGACCGCGCTCTTTTCCGCCATGCAAAATCGACCGGATCTGTTAAAGGCTGAACTTGAAATCAAACTGCAGAAGCAGAATATAAAAAGCATTTATACCCGGTACGCTCCGCAGCTTAATGGATTTTTCTCTCACACACATGCCCGACCGGATCCGCGAAATTCATCCAGTGATCAATGGGGAAGCGAGTGGCAGGCAGGCATACGCCTTACCTGGCTCCTCTTTGACGGATTAAATCGCGAAGGAGAGCTTGTTGAGGAAAAAGCTCACCTTGCGCAGCTTAAGGAAATGCTCCGCAGTGCAGAGCAGACTGCGGCATTAGAGGTTAAAAGCGCACAGGACAAACTCCATCATTCCGCAACACTGGTCGCATCTCAGAAACTGAACCTGAAACGAGCGGATCTGGCCCTGGAGCTGGTCCGAGCCGGCTATAAGGAAGGAGTGAAAACCGAACTGGATATTATTGACGCGACCCTGTCGCTGACACAGGCACGGGCACATTACCATACTGCACTCTTTGAACACAAGATAGCGATTTTACGTCTGCAGAAAGCCATGGGAGTGCTCTGCCACCCGCCCGGTAAAGAAAACGCGTTGGATAAAATAGGCCTCCCTCTGCCGGGCACCCTTGTTCCCAACGTCAATCCGGAAGAAAACCCCCGTAAATAACCACAAGATCGCTTACACGTGGTCACCTGCCAATCGACATCCCGGGCTTCTTCCAGTCGCATATTTTCTTTATTCTTTGGACTGACCACCGGTGGGCTTGATGCCCATCTTTTCTAACTTCTGGTGTGCTTTGGAGGCCCAGCCGGATTTTTTGTACCGGTTGATCAATCCCCGCAGGGTGTCAATCATCTTCTTTTTCTTGCCCCACTTCTCATATTCATGAGCGATACGCCACAACGCATGCGCTGAATGCCCCTTGTTCCTCAGAAAGAGAATTTCCTGGTAGGTTGCAATCGAGGTCTCATATTTTCCCATGGCGGAATAGCATTCTCCAACCCTGAAAATGCTGTCCGGCACCTTGCCGCTCTGCTGGTAGGAAGCAATTGCCTTCTTGTAGTCACGCGTCATATTCTGATAGATACTGCCCATATTGTACTTGGCGTCCTGCGATTTCTCCGGCCACATGGTTACGATCTTATTATAATATTCAAGGGCCTTCTTGGCATCATTAAGTTTCTCATAGCACCCGGCGATATTCCACGTTGCCAGATTCTGATTTTTGAATCCCTCGTAGACAGCGATCGCCTCCTTGTACATTTTCTTTCCCTTATAATACCCGGCAACGCGGCCCTTGGAGGCATCATTTTTATGGCGATCCATGTACTTGATAAAGTACTCGACAGCGCGAGGCATTCTTCCCATTCCTCCATACAGGTCACCAATGATAAAATTAATTTCCTGCGCCCGTTTGGATTTGGGTTTCTTTTCCACATATTCTTCGTACTGTTTGACGGTCTTCATCAGATACTTTTCCTGTCGTTCTTTCTGTCTGTAAACCCTTGCAAACGACGCGTACATATCACCGGTTGCCCAGATTACTTCGATGGCCTTGTCTTTCTGCGCCGGAAACCGTGTTGCAAACCCCTTGAGCGTCTCCGTAGCAGCCTCGGCGAACTTTTCGCTTTCCGCAACCTGTTTTTTTCGATAATAATGAACTGCAATATTCTTTAGATGGTTTGCGATCTTAAATTCAATATCCACGGCCTTCCAGCGCAGTCTGCCGATTTTCCGTGCTTGATCTAACTTTTTTCCCCACATATAAATATTAAATAACCGGTCAAAAGCATAACGCCAGATTCGATCCCGCTTGTACTTGGTATAATCATTCACAAGGGTTTTGTAGCACGTATCCCGTTTCTTTCGGATTTCCTCGTTGGCATCGAGTTTTTCATAGATTTTATCCGCAAGAATCCACAATGCCTGGAAAGCATTGTAAGACTTGGGGTAGGTATCAATAACCTTTGTATAGGCCTTGATCGCCTTGGGGCTGTCGGCATTTTTCAGGTGACAGTGTCCCATATAAAGCTGAGCCAGCGAAGCCTCCCTTGACTTGGGGAAATAATCAATCACGGCCGTAAATTCACTGATCGCCGACGATATCTTTTTCTGCTGCATCACACAATACGCGATCTGAAACTGAACATAAGGGGAGGCGGGACTGTTCTGATAAATCTTAATGTATTTGGTAAATTCATTTTCCGCCTGTTTCCATTTTTTTCGGTTGTAATATTCTTCAGCAATCTTAATCATTTCCCGCTCAACCTGCGTGATCTTCTCAAAGCGTTTGGCGTCCAGCTTATACGCCGGCAGAAAAACCTGGAACATACACATAAAGAGCACGGCAATAATGGCAATGAAAATAATATGTTTCATGTTACATCTCCTCAAAATAGATTTCCTTATTCACCTAAGCGTTGGATTTACTTATCTGGTTTAATCGCGTCCAGATAGTGAATCACCGCATAATAAATTACATTCACCCCGGTCTGATACGCACGCTCAACCACACTGTCGGAAAACCCGCTGTGACCGGCCTTCCAGGCATCTGCGATATCCCCCATATGGTAATACACAATCCACCGGCCGTTTCGCTTCCAGCCCATGGCAGCTCTGTTGCTTCCGGTATGGCTCTGCACCGGGGGTGCACCGCCGGGAATGATATAATAACATCGGTATATCTCATCGTCAATAGGAATTGGTGCGTAAAAAACTTCCGGAATAATTTCGTGCATCAGACGTAAAAATTCATTATGAAAATTGCCGCCTGCATTGTCGGCAAAAATCATCCCGTGCTCCTCCATGAGATACCGGCGAAGTATTTTCTTTTCTCTGCTAGAAATATTAAACCCGCCCATACCGGTCATGTAAACAAAGGGCGGCTTTCGATTTTTCTTAAATCGATACAGGTCATAGATGGTTTTATACTCGGTCGCGCTGTGCACTTTGATCTCGGTCCGGTTGTAAAATTCCAGAAGCATATTGCCGTCCGAATTAACTCCCATGTTGTGGTCCCATTCGCGTCCGCTGTATTTTAGGCGGATAAACCGAATCTTTCCTCCGGCGAGTCCTTTTCCAAAACCAGGGATATCTCCTTTACCGCGACCTCCCTTCCCTTTACCGCCCGGACCAGCGACAGCGCTGTATCGATGTTCTGTTTTCTGTTCCAGCTGCAGATCCACCTTTTCCAGCGGTGGTGGATGAAACAGAATGGAACTGTGCGGATTGACAAGACGTTTCTTCTTTTTCACAATTTTCTTTATTTTTATGGATCGCTTGGGCATGGGCGAACCGCCGCCAGCCGGTATTCGATATTCATCACATCCGCCAAAGTAAATAAAAAGCAATGGGTAAAATATGATAATAAAATGGATCAGACCACTGGACATCCAGGATTTCCGGAACTTGGGGTCTTCGCCCCAGGTCCGAATATTCTCCAGAATAATATTCACTCTTCCTTTTACATCACTTTCGTACTTTTTGTAGACCCGCTCAATCTCAGCGGTATTCAGAAGGACCAACGCCCAAATCACATACACATATCGAAATACTTCATGCAGGACATACGCCCATGTCGGCAATTCCGTATAGCAGACGTCTTCCAGTCCGGCAACCTGGTAATAGGCCAGCAGCATCAGAAACGGAGCAAAAAAATCAGCTGTGAGCAGGTACAAGTTCAGCGTACGCGCCCAGCCAGCCTTTTTCTCCAGGGCAAAACCGCAGACCGCGTATCCGATTCCCTTTATACAGACAGCCAAACCTATGATCGCTACAGGTGTGTATAGAACCGTACGCAGTTCATACAGTTCGATACGGCCGGAATGCACCTGAATAAGGGCTACCCCGCGAATTAGAGCATACAGGCCGTACAGGCCGGTTACCCATGAAAGATATCGTATCCATCGATTACGGAAGTTCGTCCTCATCGTCCTTCGTTTCTAAAGGATTATCAGGAGCTTTGTCCGGAGTGATGGTTTCGAGGTGTTTTTTCGTGTAATCATCCGGATTTCCTGTCGGTTTGGTTTGATCAACATTCTTGTCTGCATCCTCTTTTTCAGCGTCATCGTTCTCACCATCCCCGGTATCCTTGTCGGTTTCATCGTCTCCGGATTTCCTGCTGCCTTCCTCCTCACCATCCTTGCCATTGTCAGCCGCATCCGATTTTTTGACGTCCTTCTCCGCGTCCTTGCCTGTATCCTTACCCTTGCTCTCATCGTCTTTGGATGCAGCCTGCTCCTTGTCAGCATTCGGATCGTCATTTTTCGATTTTTCTTCAGCGAAGAACATTCCGATAGAGGTAACCATTATGAAAACGATATGCACACCAAATGCCAGAAGAATGCACTTGAAAAGACGTCCCGTAAAGAAATCCTTGAGTATTTGAGAAAAAGGAACACGTGTCTGATGCTCTTCAAGGTTCAAATCCTCTTCGCCCATCGTCTGTTTTTCCTCATTCTGATTATAGTCGTTCATAACTACTCCTTCTTTTCAGCTTTGGGTTTAAAGTACCTGTTTTTCTCCCAATCCGAAAGCCCGCCTTCGTCTGCGACAATCACGATCTTTCCTTTGGCATCATTAATGCTGATCAGGACTTTCTCAAAGACCTTTCGCTTGATATCCTTGTGGCACTTGAAATGAACTTCTCGTCCCTTTCCTTCGCGATCCCGAAGCATTTCCACCAAACCGGTCTTCAGGGATATCTGATTTGTTTTACCGCCGTTGAGAAATACCTTCCCATCCTTGTCAATGGCAACAATAATATTCTTGCCTTCAATATTATCAACTTCCTTTGCCTTGGGTGGTGTCAATTCAATTCCGGACTGCTGAATAAAAGTCGTTGACACCATAAAGAAAATCAGCAATAAGAAAGCAACGTCCGACATGCCGGCTACCGGCACTTCTGCTTTGGGTTTCTTTGCCTGAGCAATTTTCACAGGTACTATTCCTCCGAACTCTTTCCTGAAGTTTCTTCGGCTGAACCGGAAGCGGCTTTTTCGGATGCAGTACCTTCAGAACCGCCTTTCCCCCCGCTTTCGCTCGACGATCCATCATTGGTCTCTTCTTCGATAAGAATCGTAATGGTTCCTTTGGCTAATTTGATTATATCCACAACCCGAACCCATTTCTGATACGGGATATCATCTCCAACGGACTTCAAAATGACAATTCGATTACTTTCCGTTGCCGGGCTGTCCTCTCCAGCTGTTTTCGTTTTCTTCTTCTTTTTTTTCAGTTTTTTCTTAACCTGTTTATCCAGTGCTTTTTCAAGCAACTCCTGTAGTTCTCCAATTTCAACAGGATCTTTGTTCAAGACAATCTGATTCTCCGAAACCGTTACCGTCACCTCTTTCATCTGCTTCTTGCTCTTATCCTCTTCCGATTTCGGCAGTTCAAGCGGCATTCCCTTGTCCTTCATAAAGGATGTCGTGACCATAAAAAATATGATCAGCAGGAATGCGATATCCGCCATACCCGACACAGGTATAGACGGATCGGATTTCGTGGAGGATCTTAATTTTTTCATTTGTCCGAATGGATAATGGCAATTGCCTCAACCAGGTCGCTGGCACTCTCTTCGACCTGAAGCGTAAACTGCTGTACCCGTCCTGCAAAATAGTTATACGCCACAAAACAGGGAATCGCGATTAACAAACCTGCTGCGGTCGTAACCAGCGCTTCCTTGATACCGACAGCCACGAGTTTGGCATTAACGCCTGCTGCAGATGCAATCGTATCAAAGGCGCTGATCATACCGGTGACCGTACCCGCAAATCCAAAAAGCGGTGCAATGTTGGCAACCGTGACCAGGATCACCATGTATTTCTCAAGACTCGCCAGCACGTGAACGCTGTAATCTTCCATGGCCTGCGTTGTCCCGGTTTCAACATCGGTGGGTCTTCGCCCAAGCGACATCAGGAGTTTGTATTTTTCAAGGCCAATGGACAAGACGCTGGCTACAGGATTGGTTGTGGAGCGACATAATGTTATAGCGCGGTCCACTTTATCCTGTCTGAGCAATTCTACAACTTTTCTACGCAGAATACTCGTATCAATATTCAGCTGACGAATAGTCAGCCATCGTTCAATGATAACGCCCCATCCAACAATAGAACACGCCATCAGCGGGATCATGAACCATCTACCCTGTAAAATTATTTCCCACATACATTGACTCCTTCAACAATAGATATTATCTTCTTGGCTTCCGTGTTGGTCAGTTTCAGCGAGATCGGCATATCCGAGTCACGCTCCTTGATTACAACCCGTTTGGTAATCCCGTTCCATACCACATCACCGATATCCGTAAATTCAAGCCGGTGTATATATTTCTTTCGCCCTCTGGCAGCCAATAAAACCCCTTTTTCAGTAACCAGAAGCCACATCTTTGAACCGAGCAGCCATCCGCCCGTATCGACCCGAGTACCGGTCTTGGATATCATATAGACCGTATCCCCGTCCGACAAAAACGCCTGCACAAATATACGGTCTTTCTTTTTCCTGAGCGAGGCGATCTCTTTTTCCTTATCCAGGGGATCCACCTGAATATTCGCCTTTTCAATTTCTTCATCGGTTCGCTTGTCTTTGTTCCGATACTGCCGCAATTCATCTTCCAGCAATTCCGAACGCTGCCGCAGCGACGCAAGCTGCTCTCGCAGTTCGTTTACCAGTGTATCTTTTTCGTTGAGTTTTCTTTCCAAACGGTCAACGCTCTTCTTCGAATCCGGCGCTGTCTGGGCCGCGATAGGCTTTTCTGGTTGATTAGTTTTGGATGGTCCTTCTGCTTTTTCACGGGATGCGGATGCGCCTTTTTCACCCTCGATCGTTCTTTCCGGTTCGGTTTTCTTCTCCGGTTTTGACGTTCCAGGGGGAGCTTCAGCCGACGAAGTCTCTTTTTCTGACACGTCCGCCGATGGTGTGGGTTTGTCAACCGAAGACGGCTCTTTGCTTTCTTCGGATTTTACCTCTTTCTGTTTATCATCCGAAGAGGATTTATCCTCAACCGCCACGGATGGTGTTGTCGAAACACTTGAAACAACTTCCGGTTTAGGAGTCTCAGAAGCCATGTCTGTTTTTTCCAGTCTGGCTTTCGCTGTCTTCTCCGGTTGCGGTGTCCCTTCCGCATCATCCCTGGGGACAATAATCAGCTTTCCGCACTTCTTGCATTTAAACTTTTTCCCCTTTGGTACCCGATACTTCTTATCACATTTTTCACACTGTACAACCGTCTTGGATGTATTTTTGTCGTTATCCATATCCAAATGTCTCTTCGAGGTTAATTCGATGGCAATACAAACGGTTACGAAATAACCGTGCCGTAAAGAACCGGCATTTTATTTGCCTTTCTTGACCTTGCTGAATACAGGTGCCGTCAACTGCCCTCTGGCATAAGCGGCCCACTTGGATTCAGGAAAATTGAGTGTAAGAGTTTTAAACATCACATAGGCTTTCTCAAAGTTCTCGCTCCTCATATACGCGTCGCCACCCCAGTAGTATGCCTGATCTTTCAGCTTACTCTTGGGGTATTTGTCAAGGAAATCCGAATACTTGGCCGCGGCTGTTTCATACTTCTTCTGCCGGATGGCCAGCATTTCTTTCTGTTCTTCCGGATACTGCTGCGCGTCCAACGAGAGCGCAAAAAAAGACTTAAGTGTTACCCGCTCGACCAGGGGATGGTGCGGGAACTTCTTCTCCAGCCTGGAAAGAACATTATATGCCTGAGTATATTCTTTGAGATCAAAGAAATACTTTCCAATTCGGATAATCGCATCCGCAATCAATGGAG
Organism: uncultured Planctomycetota bacterium; assembly: GCA_964524955.1. Classification (GTDB taxonomy): domain Bacteria; phylum Planctomycetota; class CAZGEP01; order CAZGEP01; family CAZGEP01; genus CAZGEP01. The sequence continues at coordinate 16,340 of CAZGEP010000013.1, forward strand.
AATCCGGATAGGTGTACGCCAGTTTTACATATTCTTCACATGCTTTCTTGAATTCATTGGATTTCTCATAACACTGGGCAATCTTATACTGCGCCTTGGGCGCATATACATTATCCGGCCACTTGATAATCAGTTCACGATAGTGGTTGACCGCGTCGTCAAACTGTTTGAGTTCCTGTGCATAATTACCAAACAGAAAAGCAACCCGGGCACCAATCTTCTTGGGATCATAGTTATCTCTCAGGTATTTGAGAATATTAATGCCTTTTCTCAGCTCTTCGTTTGCAATCTCTTTCTTCTTAAGTTTCAGATGCTTTTTGAACAATTCAAAATAACATTCCGACATCTTAAAATTTGTTTCAATGGCCACATCCTCATTGACAAAACTTTTTGAAAACGGAACAACTTTTCCATCCGCTCCTTCAATCACCAGTAGTTCGCAAACGTTTTCCATCTGATCAACGCCTTGGGCATTCAGCGGATCCAAATAAACCGCCTTGATCGTATTGCCGAAATCCGCTTCGATCCATTCATTTTCCGGCTTGGCCTTCTTGCTGTATTTAAGTTCATAGCTGCCGATAAAAATACCGCTGTGGCTGAGCGTCTCAAGAAGCTCTGCTTTGAGCTCGTCACCGAGATCCGTTGTCAGGGTCACAGACAGTTTATCCGGGTTCCGGCTTTTATCCGCATCCGGGTCCTGAACCATCACGTAAACCTTCTCGCCGACATTGGTAATGCTTGCTTTCTTCTTATACTTCACATCATAAAACCCGATCTTGGCATCTGTGACCATGCGCGCAAAATCGCCAAAAAAATGTTTTTCATTCGACAGGTTAATTTCATCCTCGTAATAGGCCATAATAAAATCCTGTCCAGTGATGTTCAGAACCGGAATCTTATGGCCCTTGCTCACACCGCTTCCTGAAAGCGCAAACGCTTTTCGGTATGTTGGTATTTTAAAGTCCGGGGAGTTTGCATCACCCAGTGCCAGTGAAATACCGCCGCTGAAAACACCCAGGTCCAGGCCGGAAACATTAACCTTATTGTTACCGCCTTTTTTCCCGCCACCCATACCCAGGAATCCAAGCCCGGTATCAAATAGTCTTGCGAGATCAGGCTGTTTCTGGCAATATTCGACGATCGATTTGTCGGTGCCACTGACCGTACACGTAATTTTACGCCGTACACCGGCTGTGGTCACCAATTGTACATTTACAGTGGATTCACTGTCAAGCGCCTGATCCGGATCCACTACAAACACCTGTATTTTTGCTGTTATGGACAACAGTTTGGGTACATATTCTTCCGGAACAGTAAAGAGGACATCTGCGTCCTCCTTCGCAGACGATGCGGGTTTGTCGGTATCAAGTTTTGCAGTCTTTTTTGCTTCCTTTTCCTCGGTTTCAGCCAAATCATCTCCGGGTTCGAGTGCATTTTTCGCTTCCGCAGGCCCTTCTTCTTCAACCGGTTCCGGGTCCGGAACCGCTTCCGCAGGCCCTTCTCCCTCACCATCCGAACCGATATCTTTTTTCGGCTTTGACTGCGGCACAACCTTAACCAGCAGATCTTCGCCCAAAGGCTTATCAATCAGTTTCATGGGCAACGTCTTTTCAGCCTTTTTTCCGTCTTTGGTCTTGATAATAATGCTGGGCTTAATAGCGATCCGTGCATTGCTGGGCTGAACAATCGAAATCCTGGCAAACCGCTTGGTTCGGTTTCCGGGACTGGTATTCATCTTATCGTAATACCAGGCATAAATATCATCTTTAGGCCCGACATAAAGTTTTTTAGAATCCTTCTTGTCGTCGGTTGTGAATATTTCACTGACAAACACGCCGGAAAATGCGGATGTTTCGGTTGCCGGCATCTCGATTCTTCCACCGGAAGTACTCTCAGCAACTACGGTAATCTTGTCCCGTTTGTCGGTTTCGTCTTCGTCATAGTCTGTAACCTTTACCACAAAACGCTGACCAACCTTGATACGACGCACCTGTTTCTCCCGTTTAACTCGCCGTCCCCTGCTTTCAGAGAAAGAGTAGTTCACAATCACAACATTTCCATTGAAATATGTGGCCCTAAGAACATCCTTCAATATTCGGGACCGTCCCGGCTCAGATATGTTCATGGTATCCTGATAGGAAACCACCACTGAGTCCCCGGGACTGATCTGCAGAATATTATCTTTTAGCATGGTCACCGGATTGATATTGGTGGGAACAATCTGCTTGTCCATGGCAGAAACTGAAAAATGGGCAATTGCAGGCGCATTTCCAATAAACTCCAGTATATTCAAACGTACAAAGCGGGTTTCAACCGGTTCCGGAAAGCGAATCCTGGCGCTCGTACCTTTCTCGTCCATGGAAACGTTGCCCTTGACAATACCTTTGGACCTGAGCTCCTGTTTTTCCGCCAGTTTAATTTCCTCATGTTCTTTTGCGGAAAAAACGGACTTGGGCATCACAACCACTTTTCCATCTTTTGAATCCGGAGGAATCCAGCCGGCAACGCAGTAATTGTGACCGCCCCCTTCTTCATGGTAGCAGCGTATCTTGTGGACTCCTTCGGCCAGGGAAATCTCTTTTCCTTTCTGCCAGTCACCCGCACCCACCTTGGCAAGAACAGGAACATCATCTATCAGAAGAAACGCGGAATCATCAGACTTCAGCGCAAACGTATATGTCCCACCTTTAGCGCAATAAAAGAATCCCCAGTAAATACTGATATAATTATCCTGAGGGCCAAAAGGGTTCTTGCTGTCATTAATCCATCCCCAGTACTGCGTTCCGTATACACGCTGGGATTGAGAAACAATCTTCTTCATCTCCTCCAGGTTTTTCGGGTGTTTTCCGGTGTTTTTCTGCCGAGTCTGGAACCGCAGTCTGCCGTAGACGGAAATATTGTTTTCAATCAGAGATTCGGGATGAGATGCCAGATTCCGCCACGGTCCTCCTCGCTTATTGGAAGCCTGAAGAATCCACCGTGTGGGAAGCCGGTCATCCATGCCTTTTCCACGTGCCCAGTTAACCTCGGTAACTGGATAGACATCCTTCAGATCCACGGCAAACCACTTGGGACTCTTGGCGTCATTTCTGCCTTCCCAGCAATTATCCGCGGAACGGTTTCCGGAAATCCCGAATAACGGCCCTTTGCCCAACGCACTGTCGGAGGCAAAGGCATCCGGAGGTTTAAGTTCTGTTTTAATGACTCCGCGGAAAACGCCGGTAAACGGATCCTCCTCCTTGACATTGACCACCAGTATGTCGCCGCTGCTCGCTTGCAGTTTTACCGGAACCGTGCAGTCACCGGCAAAGGTGCTGTCCGGATCGGAAACCAGAACATAAACAGGGTTCCCCGGTTTAATTTCTTTGGAATTTCTGTAGTTAACATGATCGGCATCTTTCTTTCCTTTCTTCATCCATTCCGAAGCCTTGGCAAGCCTGCGCGCGATATCCGACTTTTCTTTTTTCTTGATCTTAACACTCGCAGCCTTGATAACAGCGTCGGAAGCAATACGAATTTTGTTTCCGGAAAGCACCAGCCCCTTGTGAAAGCCCTTCTTGAAGTCAGGGGCATAGTCGTAAGAAATCTCCGCCGTCTTGTCCACCTGAAGTTTCTCATCCCCTTTGACCGGTTTTCCCAGCACCGTGACCACACTGCCCTGAAAAAACCCGGCTCCGGCACTGCTCTGCGTAAGCAGAATCCGTTCCCGGTCACCGGTTGTTGTTGTTACAATAACCGGAATGGCTTTCTTCCCCTGGCTGATCTGAAGTTCCGCGTCCCGCAGAATCACATTCAGCGGCTGACCGGGCTGGATATACTGCATATCCTCTCTGCCCATCATACCGATCATTCGAAGCATGTGCAGTTCTTCGCTGAACCGACCGTCATTTTTGAACGTTTCACTCAGATGAAAGAGGGCCTCATTGGCCTGCTCCGTGGTCGGTGAAAGCGCCAGCACCTCCTGGAATGCCTTCTTGGCTTCTTCCTTTTCGCCCTTTCGATTGGCTACAACACCGATCATGAAACGAGCGCGGATTCGGATATCCCTATGATCCCTGGTCTTCTGAAGTTCTTCAAAGACTTTTTCCGCTTCCGCGAACATCCGCTGTTCCATGAAACACTCGCCGACTTTAAATCGTGCGTCATAGACATCCATGGTATTGGGAAAGTAACTGATAACAGATTTGTATTCCGAGCGTGCCGTGTCGAACTTCTGCTGACTGAAATAATTGTCCCCAAGCAGAATCTGTATCTTGGCCTTGGCCGAAGCATCGACATGGGTATTCTTCATGTTTTTCAATATAAACAGACGGCAGATGTTTATGGATTCCTCAAAATTGCTGGCAAGCATTTTTCGTTCGGCCACAAAATGGATAAAGTCCGGACTCAGCTGACTCTGATATTTCTCAAATATCGCCTTGTTTTTCAAATACATCTGCCAGGCCTTCTCCTTCTCACCCAGACGCAGATGAACCCCGGCATGCAGCAGCGGTGCGTGAGGCAGGCTTTCGTCAATTTCCACGGCCACATTAACGACTTTGGCAAAACTCTTGTTGGACAGGCTTTTGGCTGTTGCTGCCTGGCTTCTGAAATTACGCTGCCGGTAATACCGGTCGTGCAGACTTCTAAAGAGAACGGCTGCCGGCTCATACACGTTATTGTTGTAATACGATTTGGCAAGATTGAAGTTTGAATCCCAGGCGGTTTTATCATTGTAGGAACGCCAGACGTAATGCTGCCTGCCTACCAGACGATTCAAATGGTCCTTCGCAGCCTCACATTTCTTATCAAACATATTGTAATAGGTGTGTGAATAGACATAGGCGGAAAAAGGCGCGATGACCTTCAACGCAGCTGTTCCGGTTTTATCTCCCTGATTTTTAATACTGATCACTTTAGCAAACGCATGCTGGAAATCAGCACCGTCAGCACCGGGGCCTGCATTGACATGCATCGTATTCAGGCACTTCATATACGTATTAAACGCCGGATCAGCCTTCTTCTGAGCCAGGTAACAGTCACCGATTCGATTCAGAACATCGGAGTACTCTCCGAACGAAGCGGCCAGACACTTGTTGTAATACGCCAGAGCTTTGTCATAATTTTTCCGATAAAAATAATACCGGCCTGCATAAAAATCCATGGTACGGTTCGGTGCTGCCGCCTGCATGATCTTTTCGATCAGCTCGGGTTTTGTCTTTGCCTTGCCGGTTGTCATATTCGCAAAACGGCCGGGAATATTGTTGTTGTAGTAGTCCGTATGCGGCTTGATGGCAATGGCCTTGAAGAGCCACTCCTGCGACTTCTGTGCATCGCCCTTACCCGCGTATATATCAACAAGCCGTAACGCCAGTTGCTGAGCAAGGTTCCTGTCTCTCCCCACCCGCTTGATAACATTGGCAAGCACCTCAGCAGCGTCATCCCATTTTTTGAGTTTCACAGCACGCTCCAGAAAGTACTCATAAAACACCTTGCGCCAGTGCCAGTTGCTGTGATTCACACCCGTTTTGAGGATATACTCTTTACAATGCTTGTAATGCTGGTCCGCGTTCATCTGCGTTCTGCGGTCCCAGGCAAGCTCCCAGTAGTAATTGCGTCCATCAGCGCAAAGTTTTTCAATCTGAGGAATCACGGATTTGTCTTTGTGCAGTCGACGGGTCATTATCGTATATGCCAAATGGCCAACCCGGCCTTTGTTCGTATCTTTCGTATCCAGTTTATCGTAGACTGCCATATAGGCATCCAGTGCGTCTTTCCATTTTTTCTTGTTATCCAGTGAAAGGGCTTTGGAGAAGAGTCCGGCTGTCTCCTTGTTCGGCGCCCCGTGCAGTGCCTGACTGACTTCCTTGGCCATGCTGTCGAGCTTGTTCCGTTTGAGCATATTCATGGCATAATACAGACTATTCCGGACACCGTCATTATAGCCCCAGTACTTTTTCGCGCTTTCCAGCAGCACGGGCTTCATCAGATCCGCATTTTTGCGGCGCAAATAAATATTGGCCATATCCTCCAGTGTATCATCAATCCAGGGATTGGCCTGCACTGCCTTTCGATAAAATCCGGCCGCCTTTGCCAAATCTCCGTTCTTGGCATGGGCATGATGCCTGGCCAGGGTATAAAACGCCCGCCAGCGAACCTGTCCGTTTTTGACCTTATCTGAATTCTGCTCCAGATATGTATACCCTTCATCATTTTTCTTGAGTTTCGCATATGCTTTGAGAATGTCGCTGACAATTGCTTCCTTGGACCCGCCGTCCGTAAAATATTTTTTCATATGAGGCAGGGCCTGTTCGTATTTCCCCATCTCAAAAAGAATTTCTCTTCCAAGAGTATAATGAATCCCCAGGTCATTAGGTTCCAGTTCGAGACATTTTTTATACGCATCCACGGCAGCCTGATTTCGACCGCCGCGCAGCGAATTTGCAGCCGCAGACCAGTAATACTGGCTTTTGGCACCATCCAGCTGAGCAAGTTTTGTAAATGCGTCTGCTGAATTCTTATACTGCTTTAATTCGCTGTAATACCGAGCCAGAAAACCGTACCAGTACCGTTTGTCGATTTTGTTTCCGAACTGCTTGACAAGTTCGTTAGCCTTGAGCACGGCCCGGGACTTGTCAAAACGCATATACACACTGATCAGCTGCTGATATGCCGGCCCGACTCGCCAGTCCTTGGAGTGTTTGGCAATAAACGTTTCATATCCATTCGCAGCCTGCCGGTATCCTTTCCAG
>CAZGEP010000013.1:23080-46165 GCA_964524955.1 uncultured Planctomycetota bacterium
TTCCAGTGTGGGTTGTTGTTTCGGGCAGCGTAACTCAGGTATGCGCGCGCGGTCCAGGCTTCACCACCATGCTCCTTCTTTATCCGGGCCATCTCCCGGTCCATGTTTTTCCGGTCACCGAGGATATAATAAATCTCATACAGCCGCTGCGCAATGGACTCCCGTTTGTAATTTCGTTTGACAATGTCTCTGTACAGCGCAGCCGCATCCAGAAACTGCGCACAGGCCTCATAACTCTTGGCCCATTTCACAAGAACCGGTCCGGAGTCTGGCAGATCCATAAAGGTCTTTCCGTATTTCTTGTATACATTAACCGCGGACAACGGTCGGTTAAGTTTCCAGTATAGTTCGCCAAGTTTTATCAGGGCGTCTTTACGCGTCACACTCTCAATCCGCTCCCGCTCAATTGCATCCTGCAGAAAGGTCTCCACCTCTTCGTATTTTTTTTCCTTGATCAGCTGGTCCGCCTTTTCAAGGAACTTGGTCTGCGCATGGATTACGGATGAAAAGAATACACAGCCAATCGTCACGGTAAGTAAAAGAAACGTTCTCATGAAAATAACCTCCAGTTATCGTTCCTGCGTTTTTTTATCATGCAATCCCGCATTCGCGGATATACGTTCATTCATTCGGCAACGCTCAGCTTCCCTCCGCCTTTTGCATACATATTTTTTCCGCTTTTTTCGCGGATTCAACGTATTTGCTGTCCGGATAATCACTGATAATTTCCGCGAACTTCTGGGCAGCACCGCGGAAATTGCCCATCTTGTACATACACTTACCATAATTATAGAGAACAACATCCACGTATTCGGCATCCGGATATTTTGCCAACAGGTCATTGTAGATTTCAATGGCCCGGCTGTATTTTTTCTTGTGGTAATAGTAGGCCGCAATCTTGACAATCGCTTCCGCCGCATAGTTGGTCAGCGGGTATTCGTCAAAAGTTTTCTGATACTCAGAGAGCGCCTTCTCATACCACCGGGATGCCCCCTTGTTTCCCTTGGCCATTTTTTCATAGCAAAGCGCAATATGGTACTGGGCCTCCGGTTTAAACGGCGATTCAGAAAGCCGAAGAATGTTGTTGTAGATGGAGATGGCCTTGGAAAAAGATTTTTCCTCCTCCGCAACCTTGGCCATAAGCATCAACGCGTCATCGGCAAAGACACTGTTGGGAAAGTTTGCCTGAAGCTTGCGGCAGACCTCCACAGCCCCGCGGTAATCCCCCTTGCTGTAATAGACCTTCCAAAGCTGAACATAGGTTTCTTCCAGAAGTTTTTTACTGAATTTATCCTTGATGGTCATGACTTCATTAATCTCACCCAGCGAATCATTATACCATTTCTGTGCCATGAGCTTCAATCCGAGATCTTTAAATATATTTCCAATACTGGTCGTGGCACCGCTTCCTCGTAGGTGCTTTTTAACCTTGAGAGAACTGTCCTGGACTTTGGCTTCCGGAATTCTCACACGCTCCAGTACGCCCTCCACCACAGAAACTTCTGTTTTGTGAACCCTGGCGATGCCTTTCATGGTGTTTTCGTCGACATACTCCACCTCAATCACATCTCCCAAAGCGGCCTGAATCTTCGCGTCATTGGGATCCGGTTTTTCCCCAATCTCCAGCCGTTCCACGAGCACTCTTCCGGTAAAGGTTCCGGCATAGAAACCCTTGGGTTTCTTCTTACTTTTGTTGGTATTGGGTTTTGCATCTTTGTCGGCCGATGCTTTCTTTTTCGCAGGAACCGGTTCTTTCACCGCCTGTTTCTCGCCATTTTCAATCTCTTTTGATTCATCCGTCTCCAGCTTGGCCTTTTTCAATTTAGCATCTTCCCTTGCCCGGCGTTCCATTTCCTCCTTTTTCTTGGGATCCAGCCACTCCTGAAGCGAGAACGTGTGTTCATCAATGACTTTATACTTGACCTTTTCTTTTTTCAGTCCCTCTGCTTCGTTTTCATTTGGATTCGTTACTTGATCTTCTTCGTCTTTTTTTTCCTCCTTGTCATCTTCGGATTTGCTCGCATCCAGAATCGCGTTCAACACTTCATCGGTTTCTTCTTCGATCTTGCGCTTTACGCGCACCACCACATTAACCTTGTCTTTTTTAGGTGAAACGCTGCGATCAAAATCAATGACCTTCAGGTTCATGTTTTTGTTGGCCACTACGGCTCCGAGATTTTCGCCGAAAGCGCCGTCCACGATTCCGATTTTTCCGTCGGAAACGAATTGAACACGTTCAACAATTTTCTTGTTCAGCTGCTTGTCACCGGCAATCATGTCCGTATACGTAACCACGGCCTTATCCAGACCATTGACTTCCAAAATCCCGTTTTTGGGTTCTGCCTCCGCCAATTCCGTAGCAATGTTGCCGACATAAACGGTTCCCGAAATCCCCAGCGGTGTCATCCGGATGCGTTCCCTATCCTTGCTGATTTCCGTAGTCACCATTACATCAAAGGCATTGTCATTGGGAAATATTTTCAGATCAGTGTCCTTGATCTTCACAAAAAGCATCCGGTTGATCTCAATCCGCTTCACATCCTCCGGGGTCTCCTCAACAATGGTTCCCACCATTTTGAATGCCTCAATCGCCTTTTTGTAATGTCCCAGCTGAAAATGCCCAAGCCCGATATAATGATAGGCGTCATTACACAGTTTGGTTCCGGAATACTTATCAATGACTTTCCTGAATTCCACAAACGCCCGGGACATATTTTTGTCTTCAAAAAACGCCTTGCCGATCAAAAATTGTGCCATGGGAAGCTCTTCAATCTTTGGATTCTTTTTACCTTCGGTAATGATATTGGAAAAGAAGGAAATCGCCTTGATATAATCTTTTTCAAGCATATACGCATTGCCCAGCTTGATCAGGGACTTGTATTTGTATTTACTGTTGGGATATCGGTCAACGACGCTCTTGTAAATGGCAATGGCTTCTTTTTTTTGACCGGCCTTGAGGCGAAGATCGCCTCTTTCCAGCAACCGTTCTGCTGCTTTATCCTCCTGTGAAGCCAGTTTAGCCAAACCGGCACCGTGCAGGCCCATGGTACACACCAGCGTAATCGTCAGCAGACAGAGTCCAATCTTTTTCAGCGTTTTCATGAAAGTAGTCCTCTTTGAAAAGGGTTGCAGAAAACTCCCGAAGGAAACCCGATTAAAAATTAATAACTGAATTGAATTAAACGTATGAAAAAACATAAGGTTCACTCGATTTTTCACACGTTTTTAACGCAATATTATGTACTGTATACCAGAGTGGTATCATCTTTGTCCAAAAAAATTTACGTTAAATCAGAAATAATTATTTCCGCTATTTTTCGTCCGGATTTAAGCATGCCGCCAAATATGGGTCCCATGCGCGGAATATTATACGCTGCACACACGGACATACCCGCAGCATAGAGTCCGCTGCAGATCATTCCAGTCTTCTCAACAACCATACGCTCGCTCTGTTCCACGTCCATGGATCCCTCCCCGATTTCTTCCAGAGGAAAATCGCTCATCTTCTTCTGAACGATTCGAAGCACTTCGGCCGGATGCCCGGTTGCGTCCACTACGCATTTCGCTCCCACGCAAATTGGATCCACCGGAAGCCCCGCCATTTGAATGGTTGTTGCACGAATTACGGCTCCCTGCACCCTGGAATTCTTACATATCACATCTTCCAATTCCAGCAGATTGAAAATCTCGGCACCGGCCTGCTGCGCCTTCATGCCCAAAGCACAGGCAAGTTCGATCGAACTGACCGTATACAGATCTTCGATTTTCTTGCATTGCAGATCAAACTCCCCGGCGATTTCTTCATCTTCAAGTGTCACCACATTGTATCCAATGCCACCTCCCCATATCCCGCCTCCGATGGAAAGTCGTTTTTCCACTACCGTAGTTTTAACTCCTGCCTTGGCAAGGTAATACGCGGCAACCAGACCCGCGGGTCCAGCGCCTGCGATGACAACATCATTATTCAGCCGATCTTCGAGTTTCTTAAAAAATGACGTGACTATGGCCCGTGAAATGTTAATTTCCTGCATGTTCAATTCTCTCTCTTTCGAAAAACGTATCGTAGATGTCATCCAACAGGTACCAGATAAAAGGCTCGGTGGGAATAGTCGCCCTCAAACGCCTGTTTCAAGCAAAACAACTATAGTAAAAAAAGTAAAATTATCAACAGATTTTTCCGCTGAGAGTAAAAATTCGCCCCCCTGAAGACAACGCCATCCCTTTCCAATGGCTCTGTTTTGTGTTTGAAATCATCCACTCTATTGCTATACTTTGGGTTTTTCGTTGTTTAAGGCAGCTCAACAAAACACATTTATTCCGGAAAAGACTATGAGGTCACGCGAACGAGTACTCGCCGCACTCAATCACATCCAGCCGGACCGGGTTCCGGTAGACTTCGGAGCGCACCGCTCCTCCGGTATCATGGCCATTGCCTACGCAAAGCTAAAAGAAACCATGGGAATATCTTCCGGCGCCATCTACGTCTATGATATGGTCCAGCAGCTCGCTGTTGTTGAACCCGAAGTACTGGACGCTTTTGGAGTCGATGATCTTGAAATGATCCTTTCAGATACCATGTGGACCGGCATTGCGACTCCAGGTGCACACCTTGGACTGAGCGATGCCGGACTGGACACATTTAATCCGGTGCAGATCACCTGTGCGGGTATGGATGCAGAACATCTCAAACGGACTTACGGAGACCGCATGGCCTTATGGGGAGGAGGGTGTGACACTCGAGACATTCTGATCAACGGCACCCCGCAGCAGATCCGAGAGCATGTCCGCGACCAGATTCGCATCTTTCATCAGAACGGAGGATTCATTTTCCAGCAGGTTCACAACATTATGGCAGACGTCCCTCCTCAAAACATCATAGCCATGTTCGAAGCCGTTGGCAGCGCGTAGTACAGCAGCCCTCGATAGAGCAAACGAATTATCCATCTGAGATATTCTCGCTGTCGGTATCGCTTTCGGTACCTATATTCTCTTTTAAGAAACCCGAAACAGCCGACACCAATGGAAAAGGCGACTTCACTGAACATAATAATTGAGGCGGTACCAGCAGAAATATGCCGCATTCCCATGTTCATAAAGATATATACAAACACGGTACCCACGGTGCCACAGAGCAACCCGTAAAAAAGGTTGTTGAATGTTAGCGACAACCGCCCAAAAGGAATCTGAAGCGGCAGGACAATCAGCAAAATAAATAACCAGGCATAAAACAGAGTGCGTCCAATCGGTATTTCCAGCGTTCGGATTTTACGCGTCATCAAGATCAGGCCGGAAAAACCGACAACAGACATGAATGCAGCTCCGTTTCCAAGAATGTTCTCGCGATTCAGTTTAAAACTGATACTCTCGTGAACTCCCAGGACAATACCGATCAGCGCCAGCACAGATCCGAAGACATACCAACGACTGAACGGTTCCCTGAGCAGCCAGGCACCCGCAAAGACAACTACAAACGGAGACATGTAGTGAATAATCATTGTATTCGCAAAACTCGTATGCCGAAACGCGAGCATAAAAAAAAGGAGGCAATGAGAATCGCAATCGTGTACACAAGGATGACAGAGAACTCCTGCCTGACATTTTCCATGATAAAGACCGATTTCCCGTTGCGCAGACCGAATACGACAGCAAAACCCATAGTTGCAAAGAACGCGCGCAGAAACTGCACAGAAATATCACTGCAGTCAAGCTGCCTGGAGAAAACACCCTGAAAAGATATGGCCAGCATTGCCAGCACCAGGTACAGTGCTGAAAGCAGTTGCAGCTTTTTCATTGATTGACCAGGTTGATAAACACAGGTTCTTTCAGTGACTTTTGAAAAGCTTGTTACTCGTTCTCAGCTGAAAGTGTTGCTCGTAATCGGTATCGGTATCGTTTCTCGGTGTTTACTTTTCGATTACGATACCGATACCGACCGCGAACTTTATACTAAAACAGACCCTGAACCTTACCGGTATCCACATCCACGTCAATTCTGCGATACGCAGGATCGGAACAGGTGCCGGGCATCAGCTTAATACCGCCGGCAACCGGAACCACAAAGCCTGCACCCATATATGTATGGATGTCACTGACCGGAAGGGTAAATCCGGTGGGACGCCCCTTAAGAGTCGGGTCATGCGAAAGACTCAGGTGCGTCTTGACCATGCATGTACCGAGTTCTGAGGCATTGGGATCTTTCTCTAAGCGTTTAACCTTTTCATCCGCTTCCGGTGTATAGCTTACACCGTCTGCGCCGTATACTTCTTTAGCAATCAGTGATATCCGCTCACGCAAAGGGGTTTCATCTTTGTAGAGAAGTTTGAAATCGCCCTTCTTTTCACAGGCATCCACGACAACCTCAGCCAGCTCAACAGCTCCGGCTCCGCCCTGGCCCCAGTGATCACTGACAGCAAAATCAGCTCCTGCGGCTTCGGATGCCTGGCGTACGATATCAATCTCTTCCTTGTCATCCGTTGGGAAGTAATTCAGACATGCAACTGCGGGCGCACCGCTTTTCTTAACAGTTTCAATATGCGCAACCAGGTTTTCAACGCCCTTCTCCACCAGTTTCGTATTTTTCTTTGTATACGCCTTGTCCAGTGGCTGCCCCGGAACCACGCGTGGTCCACCGCCATGCATTTTCAGGGCGCGGATCGTGGCCACAATTACCGAGCAGTTGGGTTCCATTCCACTGAACCGGCACTTGAGATTCCAGAACTTCTCAAAACCGATGTCTGCACCGAATCCGCTCTCCGTGACCAGATAGTCGCCCAGCTTGATACCGATCTGGTCCGCGATAATTGAGGACTGTCCGATCGCGATATTGGCAAACGGGCCGGCATGAACCAGCACCGGCTGACCTTCAATAGTCTGCATCAGGTTGGGATTGATGGCCTTGGACATAATAGCGGTCATGGCGCCGTCCACTTCCAGGTCACGGGTTGTGACTGGATTTCCCTGTTTATCGTATGCCACAACAATTTTAGACATGCGCTCGCGCATGTCTGCCAGGCTGGTGGAGACCGCAAGGATGGCCATAACCTCAGAGGAAACCGTAATCTGGAAACCGCTGCGCGTCATAAACCCGTCCATCTTGCCGCCAAGCCCCATAATAATATCCCGCAAAGCCTGTGAGCAGAAGTCAATCGACCATTTGATGGCCAGGTTTCTCGGGTCAATATCCAGCCGCTTCAGGCCTCGCTTTTTCAGCCCCTTGTCTGAGTAATTAAACTCATGCTGCATGCGACTGGTCAGCGCCACCATGGCCAGGTTGTGTGCGTTGGTAATGGCATCAATGTCACCGGTCAGTCCCAGACTGAAATCCGTCAGAGGAATACACTGGGCCAGTCCACCGCCGGCTGCGGAGCCTTTGATGTTAAATGTCGGACCTCCCGACGGCTGACGGATGGCGCCCACCACATTCTTTTTGAGTCTGCCCAGACCCTGCACCAGCCCCATGGACGTTGTGGTTTTGCCTTCGCCCAAAGGTGTCGGCGTAATCGCGGTTACTTCAATATACTTACCCGGCTCCCGTTTCTTAAGACGGTCCAGCACCGCCATAAAATCGACTTTGCCCAGATAATGGCCGTACGGCAGGAGTTCCTTCTTTTCCAGGCCGAGCTCAGAGGCAAGTTGCTCCACGGTTTTCATATCCTCCTGAGCCGCTTCTGCAATTTCCCAGTCTTTCATTCGCGTTGGATCCAGTTTCGACATTCAGTTTCTCCTTAAAAACTATCGTAAATACAGTAACCTTACTTGGAATTCTTTTTTGTCACCTTGACCGAAAGCACCCCTTTCTTCATCAGTGTCTGAACAAACTGGATCACCGACACCTGAGCCTCCTTTCGGGTGAGTTTGAAATCCTCCTTCATGGAAAACGCAATCTCAGCAACACTTTTTGAACCGTCACAGAGCTTCCACACATAACTTCCAATCTTATCCAATGTAATCGTCTTTTCTCCTGCCACCCCAAAGATCGTCACAAAGATGGACGCAAACCAGGATTTCTTTCGGGATATGGTAAATGAAACCTGCCCGGTATCCAGAATCACAGGATTGTAATTTCCAGAATGAACAGGAACCGCTGCCAGCATGCGCTTCCTGGCATCAATTATATTCTTGTTTATCTTCTTCGGTTTTTTAAATATAGATTCGATCATGGCAGCACAAATTAACTCCGAAAATAAAACCGACTGACCTGCCGGTAAAAGGGTTACAGTATAAAGCAAACATAGGGAATAATCAAGAAATAATTCACAAGGAATTATCTGTCCCTTTTTCCGCTTTAAGATAGTATAACTTACATAACGTATTAGGAGAAAAATGTATGTTTTTCAGGATCATCTTTTACCAGGCCCGCTGCAAGTGGTTTATCACGCTGCTGCTCTTTGTTGCCATGGGCACACTGGTCACGCTCTACGTGTATCTAAAGAACTCGACCCAGTTCACCAACCGTGCCATCCAGATTATCATGAAACGAATGGGGCACAACCTGATCCTGCTTCCCCGAGATGCCCGGCCCATGGACACCTATCTCTGCACCGATCAACAGGTACTCTTTTCAGACACAGTCACCGATACACTGGCACAGAACACGGGACTGCTCTCCAAATACTATGTAAGCATGCTGCAGAAAAAGATAATCATCAAAGATAATGCATACATCCTGAGCGGAATCCGGCCGGTCAGACGCGCGGATGAAAACTCTGAAAAAGGCAACATGATCCAGCCGGTCACCCCAGGCTGCATTCGCCTGGGTTCGGATGCTGCCGAGCGGCTGGGCGTTGAAAAAGGCGGGGCCATTAACCTCTTTGACCGTACCTGGCAGGTTTCAGCGATCCTGCCGCCCCGGGGATCCATGGACGACTGCCGAATCTATCTCCCTCTCTCCGATAGCCAGAAGATTCTGGGCCTGAGCGGTAAAATCAACTGCATCCTGGCCTTTGAATGCCTGCATATCGGCGGTTCCCTGGAACAGATCGAAGCGTACCAGCGGGAGCGTCTGGCCCGTGTTATGCCCGACTTCAAACAGATCACCAAGATGGACATTGCACGCGGCCGGTGGCTCGCACGCATGACCACCAGCCGTTATCTCTATTACCTGCTCGGCCTGGTCTTTCTGATTACCGTAATCATCATTATAATCACCGGTCTTCAGGAGGTCACGGAACGCAGACAGGAATTCGGTATCATGATTTCCATGGGAGCGGACATGCCGTATATCGCGGGACTCTATATTGTCAAGCTTGGAATCATCTCCCTGCTCGCATCCGCAGCCGGATTTATCGCCGGCTCAATGCTTTCCGTCGTTCTGACCTCACCCTTTCTGGTTTTCAACACCCGGCCGGTTTCCATTGTCTGGAGCCAGCTGCCTCAGGTGATGCTCATAACCTGCGCAGTGGCTGTTGCCGCGGAAATCATTCCCATGATCAAACTCATGCGGTTTGATCCCAATGAAATCATTAATGAGGGATAAAAAACGTGATCGCCGTACATCAGTTAACCAAGACCTATACCCGAAAGGGAACAACCATTCAGGCGGCAGACGGTATTGATCTGGAATTTCCGGCCGGAAGCTTCACAGTGATCTACGGCGCAAGCGGCAGCGGCAAGAGTTCGCTGCTGCTTATGCTCGGCGGTATGCTCCGCCCCACACAGGGATCCGTAACATACAACGGAACGGACATCTACAAAGACTGCCGTTTTGATCTCAAGGAATTCCGTAAGAATACGGTCGGGTTTGTCTTTCAGAAATTCTTTCTTATCCCCTACTTGAGTGTCTTCGATAACATCCGCCTGCCCCTGACCTTATCCGGAATCAATCAGCCGAATAAGCGAATCCACGAACTGGCCGACCGGTTCGGCATATCCGATCGTCTCGATCACCTGCCGCATGAACTGAGTGTAGGCGAACAGCAGCGCGCAGCACTCTCCCGGGCCCTGGCCACCACCCCGCAGATCATCCTCGCGGACGAACCCACAGGAAACATTGACCGCGAGAATTCAGACATCGTAGTCAGCGCGCTCCAAAGCGAATGCGAACAGGGACACACAGTGGTCATGGTCACGCATGACGATTCGCTTCTGGGCGCAGGCACCCGCAAATTCCGCATTGCCCACAGCCACGTAGTTCCTGAGTAATTTTTCGTTTAATAGCAGAACGGGTTAAAACACTACTACGCAAGATTTACGAATGATCCATCTACGATTTTCTCGCCGTCGATATCGCCATATCGGTATTAACACTGCAACGTAAAATTTGCACAGCCGAAAATTTTACGTTGTAGTGTTAATATCGTCTTTTAAGAAATCAGAACAGCCGATACCAATAGCGAATATATTTCGGATGAAAATTGCCCTTAATCCTGAGGGGCCTTTCAGCGTGGCACGGGCATGGGCA
This sequence comes from uncultured Planctomycetota bacterium, assembly GCA_964524955.1. GTDB lineage: Bacteria > Planctomycetota > CAZGEP01 > CAZGEP01 > CAZGEP01 > CAZGEP01. The sequence continues at coordinate 33,480 of CAZGEP010000013.1, forward strand.
CGCGATTCTTTTTTCGCCACTGGTGAATCAGGCCGGTAAGCTCAGCAGCCTTTTCAGGCATAATCGACACAACATTGTTCAACTCCCCTGGATCCACATTCAGGTTGTAAAGTTCAACCTTTCCATTCAGACCGGCCAGGCCAGCAGCCCGACATCCGGTACGGAGGAATCCCCTGCGTGTCAATTCGGACATATGACGTTCCTTTCACAGAATTATTGTATTACATCCTGCAATCACTATTCTCGTACGGGTGTTCAAGCAGATCGCATTCCCTCCAGCCGCTGTCCGGATTGCCCTTTTCCAGCCGGAGCGTTTTGATTTCATATGGTGTAAATCGCAGTGATATATCCGGGCTTCCGGCAATCCCGAATGTTGTTCGGGCACGGCGGCCGCGGCGTTCAACCAGGCGTACGATTAATGCTTTACCGTCCTCACTGCGTTTAAAGGCCGCGAGCTGAATCGCGGCGCTGGTTATACGGACACTGTCTGTGCCGACCTGAAGTCCATCACTTCTGTCCGGTCCGAGCGGCAGATGAATGTGCGCGGTCGTAGGCATACTCAGTTCATCCGCAAGCGGGGTAAGGTCAGCGGTCACTGCAGATGCCGCACCGAACCGCAGCATAAAGGAATAGTGATGCTCGCCGATATCCATAAATTCAGCCATACGGTCGTTTCGTACTGCTGATCCCATCCGGCAATACTCGGGACTGCGCACCAGGGTCTGCCGCAGACGGCCATTGCCCACATCGCACCCGCCGACACCGTTGTTCACCAGTGCCAGTGCGGTTTTATGATCAGCGGACAGCAGACAGACCCATCGCCCGCAGGGATTCTCATCCCGGTCAACCGCACGTGTCAAGGACCCGTGCGGAATCTCGACCTTGTATGCATTGGACTTCAGAATGGTCGGAAAGTCAAACTGGAGTGCTCGACACCGCTCGTTCCAATCAAGCAGCAGATCAATACCAACCACCGGCGTATCCGCCGAAAGGGTATATCGGATGCGCGCCACCGACCGATTGCAGACCTGAATCACTTCGAGGCGGGTGCAGACAGGCCCTTCTTCAATCACACGAACTGCTGCACCGGGATCGCGTCCCTTGTCAATACCGAGCAGCTCCCGAAGTGCGGTTTTGCCCGGACAGGTAAATCGTCCCAGCACGCCTCCATATGGCTTGCTGTGCGGACCCCAGGCATCGGCGGTGTCTTTGCGAACCTGAAGACCACCGGCTGAGCGGGCGAGAATATTCTTCCTGGCCCCGCGTTCCCGCAAAATCTCAATCAAACCGGTTCGGGTATTACAGACAAGCGTGTAATGCGGTGTACTCAGGTGCATCCGGTTTCCCTGCTGCCGACGCCTGAGCGCCTTTGCGGTGCGGCGCGGCCGGGCCTCTTCAACAACAATTCGGTATTCAGCCATCCCCAGAGCCGGCAGGTCCGCCGTCATCACGGCACGCTGTCGACAGATGGAATCGTGATGCCTGGATTGGGGTGAGAGCATCTGCACGGGAACGTCACGTCCGTGATGGTCTTCGATGCGGACCATTTTACCGGGCATCAGTCGCGGAGAAGTAGCGCCCATAAACTCAAACTCCACAAGCTGCCGCCGGGCATGTCCCTGGTGATTGAAGATACAAAGCGGCAGCGGGTGCCGTCTTTTCCTACTTTGCAGCAGGCGCATCTGTGCCTGTGCCAGTACCTCGCGTGCCTGGGTAAACGCCTGTCCGTACAACTCAAAGGCATCCCGGTATCCTGAACGCACCGATGATCCAGGGAGGATGTCGTGAAACTGGTTAAAGAGAATACGCTTCCAAGCGTGCTTCAGTTTCCTGTCGGGATACGGGGTGTCCAGCATCCACCAGTCAAGCGCTGCGGCGCGTTCGGCCATCAGCATCAGCCCCTCGCCCCGACGGTTTCGCATCTTGGTTCCGATTGCCGATGTGTAGCAACCCGTGAATTCCTTCTGAAGTTCGCCCTCAACCACCGGCGCATCATCGGCTTCCTGCATCACGTCTTCCCAATAGTTCTCAAGCGAACTGTGAACCAGCTCCGGATTGGACTTCTGCATACTGCGCACCAGGTCAAGGTCAGCCCGTGTTGCCCCGCCCCCATGGTCACCTGCTCCCCAGAAAACAGTAAGGCTTCGCCCAGTGGAGCGGGCCATATCCAGAATCCGTTCCGCTTTCTCACGCAGGTGTCCGGGCTGGGATGAATTGTACCAGCCGCAGGGAGGACGGACAGCCGGAATCTCGCTGCCGTCAATGCCACGCCAGCGATACACATGATCCGTTAAATCAAGTGCCGGTGGTTTCGGGCGAAAGTGCGTGTAACAGGTATAACCACTCTTGCACAGTATCTGCGGCATGTTTCCGTGATGGCCGAATGAATCAAGATTATAAGCCACCTTCGGCATGACGCCAAACTCATCAAAAAAGAACCGGCGACCGATGAGTGCTTGACGCACAAAAGATTCTCCACCCGAGAGATTACAGTCCGGCTGCAGATACCAGCCGCCTGCAATAATCCACCGGCCCGCCTTTACCCACGTCCTGATCCGCTCAAACAGCGCCGGACGATACTCCTTCACCCATTCATACAAGGCCGATTCGTTATGATTAAAGACAAACTCTGGGTATTCGTCCATCAGATCAGCTGCCACCTCGAATGTTGCCAGCGCCTCGCTCATTCCTTCTTCCCAGCCCCATTGCCAGATCGGATCCAGGTGTGCGTTGCAGATCAGATGTACGCTTGGTTTTTTCTTCATTCTAAGATTCTCCGTTTAGAGTGTTTTTCAAGGAAGGTACAGGGCAGCCGCTTCGTCCTGTCCGTCCCCGTAACGGATCTCAAAATCGCCACGAATCGCGTAGACCTCGCCGCAGGTAATCTGGACTTCGATATGATACTCGGTTTCCCTGTCCAGATCAGCGATCCGTTTACCGGATTGCCACTCCGGCGTCCAGAAGACCTCGTCGCCCACAAGAGGAACGCACTCAGCGAAATCATATCCTGGCACTGATTCTCCGCCGGGGGTGAGGATCCGGGCCCGCACCTCGCCGTAGGGAGCGCGTGCGTTGATGCGCAGATCGCTGTCGCCGGTAAAGCGAACCCGCCGTGTCATCACGCTCCCCTGCAGGCAGTGCGACTCGTAGCGGAAAAAGCCGTCGAGACGGAGCCTATGCATCATCAGGGCCGCATCGTTCAGCGTCTGATCAATAAAATGCTCTGCCTTTGATCCGCCGGAATAAAAACGGATTTCTCCGGCCTCCTCATCAACTGTAAAACACCCGGTATAGAGAGACCCGCCGCCGTGCTCACCAAGCTCGGGTCGGGGAATAAAAGCATCATAGGTAGCGCGCTGAAAATGCTTGCCGTCCAGGCTGTAGGCGAGGGAGCAGTCGATCGGTCCTCCCCGCCCCTTGACTGCGGAGTAATCTCCTTCCGAACGGCAGTAGAGACGCCACAGCAGACCGATATACATATGCTCATACCGCTGAACCGGCATGCCGTAGAACTGGAGCATGGGCTGGTCGTGGCATGTGGGCCAGAGCGCCATCTCCGGATGATCGAATGTCTTCCAGTCTCGAGTCTCAAAGAGTGCGATTCGACGATCCCCTCTAAAGAGGCGGCGGGGCATGATGTAGGTGTCGCGATAATGATTGTAATATGCGGTAATTGGCGAATCAAGATACTGACTCGGAATCTGAACATACGGGACATCTTCCCAGACAATACCGTCTTTGCTCGCAGCCATGCCCTGGATACCATCATCTGTAAAGAGAAAGCGCAGGTTCCCCATACCGTCTTCATTCTTCGGATCCCAGAATACAGGCAACCCGTCCATTTGCCCTTCCGAAGAGTAGACCATGTTCTTACCGTCGGGCTCAGTGCGCGGGACATGCGTAGCCCGATCCCGCAGATCAGGGCGCGTCCAGCTGATGCCGTCCGAACTCTCGGCATACATCAGGCCCTGAGTGCGTGCTGCATGCGGGTTATGGATACCGCCTTCAGGACGAACACCGTTGAGTTCAAGACCGGCGCCGTAGATCGCCTTCCATATGCCACTCTGCGGATCTTTCCACACAAAGGGAAAATTATAGGTTCCTTCGGTCAGCGGATCCTCCAGTGTTGCCTCCGGCACCCACCGGGGCTGCCCCATCACCCGCTCAACGTTGTGAATCGATTGCAGCGCCCAGTCGTCAAAGAATAAGATCGTTGCCATTAGGTACTTCCTCCATACTCGAAAATGGTAATGATTAGTAACCGATAGGTTTCATCACTCTGAGCTCTTCACTCGGAGCCCTTTAAACTTATGCGTTCCATGGTCAGATTATGGTCTTAAAATAAGGATTGCAGCCTTGCCGCCCCCGAGTTTCAGCGAAATGCTGCTGTCGTCAGAACGGTCTCGATCGATAAACCTTAATGTCTTGTCATCAAAGGTTGATATAGTTTTTATGTGCGGGTAGACGTTGAAACTGCACGATTGCATTAAGCTTGCTGATGACTTTTCCGCAGCATGCTGCTTATTCACGATCATCAGGTAGACAGCATTGTCCTTTGGATCGTCCTGGTTATAGAATTGGGAGACAATAAAAGAATCCCCTTTAAAATTCTCAATACCGGCGATGGTCCCCTGTGCATAGCGAGTGGTTCCCTCTGGTACGATATCATCGCTATGTGTAACCCGCTTTGACTTCAGTTTTATCAGAAGTTTACCCAGAGCCACAATACGCTTGTTCATTTTTTGCACCATTGGGTAGAGTCGGGTTGGTTTACCAGTGGGTCCGTCCAGCAGCCCATCGCCCCAATTCTCGCCACCGTTGATCCGCCAGTTATAGTACCACAAACCCTGCGCGCCGTATGCAAGATACGTATTAACCATCCAGTTCAGGTCCGACTCACTGGGCGAGCGGTAATCCATCATCCCCTTACTTTGGGGATTAGTGTGAGCAGTCAGCTGAATGAATCCCATCAGCCCGATGTCGTTTTTGAGTGCTATCCGGCGGAAATACTCAATGTTTGAATAATAGACCGGGCGTGTAGTTCCGTCACGCATCAGCGGATAATGGCAATTCAGCAATACCGGCGGCGCGACGTCATCAACAAAGCGCTCGAAACAGGTTTCATAGGACATCTTCCAGCGCCTATACGGCACAGCCCAGTTGGGGCGGAAATCAATAATCGGCAATACGCCATTGCGGTCGTGCGCATAGACATACGCCATTGCGCGTGCGACAGCGGGATAATCCTCCGGCTTGGGTTCATCTTTCAGTGAGTAGGCAACCACTTTCCCGGGATGGGAGTTGGCGAACTCAACAAGTGCAGAAAGCTCTTTCGCATCGTTGTGGACATCACAGAAGGCACCAACAATAAGGCCCAGCCCTGCGGCAAAAACGTTCTCAGCATACTTCTCGGGAGCCTGAACCATATTTAAACCAGCGCTACGGTATAACTCAAACTCCTCCTTTGTTCCTTGATGCAGCTTACCATGGAAATAACTCCATGCGGCCAGGGGATATTCTTTCCGGCTTTTGCGCCATGCATGCCAGCGTTGAGTTGCAATTTCAGAGAGATGAACCATTCCGGTTTTCGTATCGAATCCCTTCTTATCGAGTGCGTTAAGCATTGCTGTTCGTGCGTTGTGATATTGTGCAGGATCGCGCTCAAACTTTTTAATAGAAGGTGCAATCTTCTCAACCAGTTGTGTGGCCGTTTTACGATCACGCTTTTTGAGAGCCGTTAACAACGCATAGTCGATCCATCCTTCCCTGAACGAGACCATCCGCATCGACGGGCAAATCCCTTTGGATGATCGGTAGTAGAACCAGGCGTCGCCCGGCGGATGACCGGGGTCTTGTGACCCGTTTGGGAACGGGCCAATGGAGGACGTATACTCATTCGCTCCACGGTAGATATTTGCCGCCCAGTTGAGATAACCGTTGGCGTTAAGTTTCTGGCAGAGCCATGGATAAAGACGGCTTTCGGTAAGATGGCGATCGGTATGCCGGTTCGGGTACGGCGGGTAGGGACTCGTACAGTGGTACAGCCAGACGCCCTGACCCTTCTTTTTCCGCTGCACAGCAACCTTCTGGTTGCGGTTCAGTCCGACCAGGTTGAAGACCTGAATATCGACCAATGGTGAGTACAAGTGAGGTTTGGTGTTGATGGCGTCGATGGTACGGACACCGGGCATATACTTGCGGGTGAGCGCAGCGATTCGGCTATAAAGCTCAGTGTCCCTGGGTTCGTCATACTGGCATTGTTGGTAGTTTTTGATCCAGCCTTTTTTCTTCAGGTGCGCGTGGAGGCTTTTATAGAAGGTGGGTAGAAAGGCAAACCACGCTTCATGGTCCTTCTCGTCCTCTAATAGCGGTTGCTTCTTGCCTGTTGCCTTGTCAATGACGTATACACCTCCCCTTCCCTTTTTTGGCAGGGTGGTGATGTGGTGCCCTGAAAAATACCGGAACCCGAGACCTTGGAACAGCTTGACCCATCGATCAAATCGCGAATAGTCAAACGTATATGTACCATCCTTGCGGCGTGTGATCTGTATCAAGGGGGCCCGATAGTTGATCAGCGGTGTAAACATGGTGTCATCGCCGAAACGGCGCAATTGCTTGCCGGCTGCTTCAAGGAGTTGCCAGTGTTGCTCACTCCACCAGTCGGGGACCTTGCCGTTGGTCAGGTTCTCTGGCTGCGGCCAGAGCCAGTGGACGGAATGAAGTGTCAGCAAGGAGGGCATAATGGTGCGATGCACGCGAAAGGCAAAAGGTGCGGTCGCGATGTCATTGCCGAGTACGACCTTAAACGCGCCTCTGTACGTTCCCGGCTTGGCGTCGCGCGGAACCGTAATCTCAAGCACAACGCCATGCGTGCGTCCCGCATTCACCGGCATTTTATTATCTTCGACAAGCACCGCAAGCGTATCAAACGGGGCTGATCGGATGAGATGCTTCATCCAGCCTTTCGGTACTTTGCCGCCGGGGCGATTAACAAACTGTCCCTGCGTATTGCCTTCGACGTGGATCGACTTCAGCCAGTGCAGACGCGCCTTGCCGGCGAGGTTACCCGTATGGCTCAGTCGGGCAACACCTTTGGCTTTTGCGCGCAGGGCAAACTGAAATGTGACAGGTGCACCCCGCGGCACGCTGACCGTTGTTGATTTCTCCTGACGAGGCCAGCGGTCCGGGTAAAGGCGCTGATGAATATCCACATGGACAACCTCAAAGACATTCTTGACAGGTTGTTTGTCAATGGGCTTTTGTGGTGAATCCGCCGCCAGCGCGATGTTACCAGCCATGCTTGATAAAAAACACATAACGAAAACGATAGAATATGTCATACTCTTTTGCTGCCTCATCGTTTTTTCTCCTTCACTGCGTTATAAATTCCCACTGCCTCCGAAGTGCGCAGCGGGCGGTTGTAGATCCTCAGCGCGTACAGCGTTCCGTTAAGCGTTGGAGCAATACGGAGTTTTTTACTCCCCGACACATCGCCTATGGACGGGTGGAAGAAGGACCACCCGAACTGCCGGTCCCGGCCGCCGTCGCAGAGCTGGCCGTCAACCAGCACCGAGATGATGCGCGGCCCGCCGTTGACTATAAAGGTCAATTGATGGCGTCTGCCCGGTTTGAGCAGTCCGGAATCGCAGTCCCAGGAATGCGTCGCGATTCGTCCGTCATCCAGTGTCAGCTGCACGGTTTTTCTTTCTGTTGTTGTTACGGTCAATCCGCCACGCTTTTTGCCGCGCGTATCCAGCAGTACCTGGCCGGAGTCGAGGTTTTCAAACGTGACCGTCAAGTCAATGGTAAACCCTTTCCCCCCGGCTGGCGGGAGTGTATCAAGCAAACGGGTCTGCGGAGAAACCAGCGTATCGGAAATATTCAGCAACTGGCCCTTTGCGGGTACAGCCGCGTGTTCAGACTGGCTCCACATTCCCTCAAACAGAGAGGAATCGATCTCGTGAATGCGTGCGATCTGCTTCTGGGTCTCAGTTACCCAGTACCGTCCTTTTGCTTCAATCAGGTCCGGATAACTCATACCGTGATCATGGGGAAATCCGAATCCGTAGAGCAGGATTTCGGGTTGAGACCAGTGCATCAGACCGTCTTTGAGCACGCCACCGGCAACCCAGGCCGGATTGCGGTCGCGGTTGCGCATGGGCGTACGGCGACCGTCATTGTCGTGATACCAGAGCAGGTACTTTCCGTTTTCACACCGAAATACCCGGCAGCAGGCCCGGGTCTGCTTAATGCGCCGTCCGCCCGGTGTATAGGTGGCAAACTCCGTAACCGGCCATGTCTTTCCGCTGTCCCGGCTGTAGGCATGACCGATATAGCCGGTCATGGTTCTGAATGTACAATAGATGCCGCCGTCCGGAAGCGGAGCAGCTGTGTGTTCCTGCTGAAGCTCCCCGAGCTTGTCGTTGCGAATACCTTTATCACCTTCAGGCAGCATTTCCCAGCGAAGCTTGTTCGGATCTCGCTCGGTAAGCAGGTTGTCGGATACAAAGAGCGACCCTTCGCCATACATTGCTTTTGTTTTGCGAAAACGCGAAAAAGAGACATAGACCGAACCATTCATGGCAAAGGGATCGTTCACACCCCAGGCCCCGACCCGGGTGTCTTCCTGATCAATAATGGTCTTTCGCTGCGGCAGGACGTATCGATCCGACCAGGTCTTTCCGTTGTCATCCGAATACTTGTAGCAGTAGCTGAACATGTAACCGGGAGCAAAGGGTTTGGTGATGTTGTAAAATACATAAACTCGTCCGAATGGTGTTACAAAGAGCGTACCCCATGAGGGCTGCGGTGCCTCGTCGGGTTCGATCACCGCTTCGGGAGCGGACCAGGTCTTTCCGAAATCGCTGCTGCGGCAGAGCACAAGGGTTCGATCTTTTCCACGCTCGCTCGTTGTGCTGGTTGTAATAACGCAGAGCCATGACCCGTCTTTGAGTGTTGCCACATACGGCTGATCCGCATAGCCGTTCTGCATGATCACGATACCGTTTTCAATATACCGGGGATCATCGGCAGGCGGATCCTGAAGAGAAATCCGGTATTTTTGGGAAAGATGCGCTTCAACCTGCTTCTGTTCTGCTTTATTCAATGCCCGGTTGTAGACCAGCATCTCTGCAATCACGCCGGTATAAAAGCGTCTACCGCTCATTCCCCCCAGCGTGTATTCAACAGGATACGCATGTGCCTTATCGCGCAACATTCCGCCGGGTGCAACTTTCAGACCATTGCGATACAGAACCGCCTCGTGTCCGGACTTGTGGAATGTAACAATCTCCATGCCCCCGGAAGGCAGACATATCGATTTCACCTGTCCCATGTGGTGTTCGCTGCGCAGGCACACGGCAAATCCGTCTCTCCCGTCACGCATGTATCCAATACCGTAACCATTGCCTTTTTTGAGGTCATACGGATCGCATTTCGCAGCCAGAACAGAGCGGAACACAGAACCGCCAGACGTCTGTTTCCGGTCCTGACAGACAACAAACACGGTTGTATTATGTCCGATCCGAAGTTCTGGCAGTTCCAGCATGGTGTCCCGCCCGTTAAATCGAACACCCGGATTCCGTCCGTTGACCATATCCTTGCCGAACACCGGCGCCTTGTGCCCGGAAGCCATACGCACTGCATGCTTCTTCGGCCCTGAATCCGGCCACACCTTTACCGGAGCGCCTTCGGCTGTACCAGTAATCGCATCTGCCTTCAGCCAGAGTTCAAGTCCCCTGGGTGATGGGATTTTTCCGTCAGAAGTCTGCGCATCTGTCATTGAAATCCCCAGAAAAAGAGTCAGACAACAAAGAACTTTCGGTAGTGTGTTTTTGTTATGCATTATGGATTACTCCTGTACAAAAGGAATCCAGGTCAATCAGGAATTCAGATTCGCGATTGCTTTCAAAAAAGTCCACTTCATATCCATCGCCAAGGTACAGACGCTGCTCGGGAAAACGCACGGGATTTACAAATGATAGAGCATCCGAACGGTTGATGCAGATGGAAAACGTGTCACTGCTGAACGCAATATCCAGTGTATTCCACTGGCCCGTGTTCAGTGCTCCAACGGGCTCCCATTGATACCGCGAATAGGCATAGAGCATTCCCGGTCGGTTTCCGGGCATACCGACCCGAATCGGAATCCGGCTGCCCAGCGAACAGAGAACCAGGTTGCCGTGAGGCTGCGCATTCAGGATCTTAAATGCAAATTCCACTGCAAGCTGTTCGCCGGCCTCAAAATCAACCGGATCAATTTCCACTCCCGCAGAACCGCATTCCCGAAAAACCACACAGCTGCGACCATCATGCGTTTCGGCAAACGGTCTCGTAAAAGACCGGTTGTTTATTTCGTTGCGCCATCCGTTGTTTGCAGCAGCAAAGACATCCTTGTCCCGCGGCCAGATATAGCGGACCGACGGATCGGGCAGTGGATCAACGATCGTAATCGCAATTCCTCGTTTGGTAAAATTGCTGAGAGGTTCGCCATGCCGGATGCCCGGATTCCAGCGCGTGTACGCAACATAGAGTTTTCCGTCATGAACCACTCCCTGCGGATAGTGTGCAGGTTCGGGGCCGGTGATGCCGGGGCCGGCCACATAATCGTTGTCGTCGGTACGGCTGAAAAAAAGCGCCAGGTTGCTCCGCATGCCCTTATTCAGATTGTTCCACACGTCATGATAAAACATGCAGTATCGGCCGTCCGGCAGCCGGACGCGGTGCATGCGCGAACCCTCAGTCTCAATCCAGACCCGCTCCGGATCTGGATCAAAGACAATCGGCTCCCCCTTGTTCACCCCTGTGCCGGTCGTGGTCATAAAGAGCGGCCTGCGGATCGTGTTTCTGTACTGCGGGTCGGTTGCCCCCAGATGAATCCCGCCCGAAGACGGCAGATCGCGCATGTACATGCGAAGCCGTCCGTCCGCCTGCTCCATGACATGGGGTTCCCACTGAGCCGCGATATTATCCGTGTCCGTGACCAGGTTGGACATCTCCCATGTCTTTCCGTGATCATCGGAATAGATGACTGCACTGAAATACGCGTCGCCTTTGAGACTGCCCAGATCGCGATCCGTACCCGGCACCAGTGTGACCGGTGCAACCACACGACCGGAAGAGAGGAGTGCCGGATTCTGCGACGGAAAGAGATACCCGCGGATATGCTCGTTTCGGGTTCCGGGAGCCTCTGCTGTTACCTGTGCAAGAATCCGCCGATGCACCCATTTTGCATCACGTCCTTTACCGAGTACGCTCAGATACGTACCCGTAATTTCAGAAGCATCCACCTCGCTGTAGTCCTGGTCCAGGTCCGAATACCCCCCCTTGCCCAGGGACCAGATACACCACAGCTCCTGATCCTGGTAATTGAGCAGGTTCGGCTGCCAGTGCGTCAATGGATCGCTCCATTTGTCCAGGGGCGTCTCTGTCATCTCTTCCGTAATCCGGATCGGTTCTGTCCAACTCCGTGCATCTTTACTGGTCTGCCAGAGAAGCCGCTGAAACGGTACGCTCTCTCCCTGCTCCTTCAGATACTTGTGATAGGGAAATCCATGGTGATTGTTCCAGACCGCGTGAAAGCGACCGTCAAAAAATTCAATCGATGCCATGTGACCAAAGAGGTAAGTACTGCCGGGCTCATCCCGATGCAGATAATGTTCTTCCATCTCAGGCTGGTAAAGCCGGTAGGAAAATATCCCGGATAACCGGCTGCTGGATTCGTTGTCCATTACGATTTCTCCGAAAGATTCAAAAAGTGCCTGCGTCATATTCTACAGCACAATTTAACACAAATATCGTGTTTGACAAGTCTTTTTATATTCAGCTTAAAGGCAGTATAGTACAATCAAGCCATGGGATATAACGGTGATTTACAGCAATCTGAAGAATCATTTACAATGAAATTCAAAGAACTCCTTCAACGGCAATAATTTTTTTACCAATCTATTTACATAACGTTGTGTAATTTATTTTTTTTCGTACGTCACAGATGATTTTTTGAGCGCGTCTACAGATATGGTACGTTCACTCGAAACAGACGTATTCAGAAGAATTGACCGGATAATACCACGTTTTTTTACTGCTCTTACAGTAAAAAACAGTTGATAGATTTAACTGCGGTCGATAGTCGATAGCTAACCGAATACCGAAATCTTTATTTTTATCGTTATCGTTATCGGTATCGCGATCGCTATCGGTCGTTTCTTTCGACTGATTTATTGACAATAAAATCTATTATTAGCAGTTAGCCATCAACTATCGACCACAAACCATCGACTTCTATACGTATCACTCTTCATCGCCCGTATCCAGTTTCCAGTGCGTGGCCATGAGTGATGTCTTCTCGCCCTTCTTGTCGATCTGGTAATAGATTGTATAGATGGAGCCGTCATCCAGCTCCACAGACGCGGGATACCCCAAATCGCTGTTAAGGGCTTTGGCCAGAGTGATTTCATTCTCTACATCCCAGGTTTTGCCGTTATCCCGGCTGATGCAGGCCCTTTCACTGAAGGGCTCTTTTCGTCTGCCGTAGACCACCACCAGCCACCCGTTGGAGAGCTTGATCAAATGAGGCGGAAATCCCCAGATCTTAGTCTGATGAAGCGGGGTCCAGGTATTACCGCTATCTGCACTTTCGGTCTGCCAGAGATAATACTGACCCGGCTTGCCGTGGAAACGAAACAGGG
>CAZGEP010000014.1:0-45645 GCA_964524955.1 uncultured Planctomycetota bacterium
AAGAGCGATCGCAAAGGATTCATCGGCATATCGAGTCACAATCCCCGTTATTTTGCCTGTTCAGACAACACATTTTTCTATCCGGTCGGTCATAATTACCGTTCTCCCAATGATATTCGGTCCAAGAAAAGACTCCATATTCCCCTTGCACCCAATATGGGAACATACTCCTATGAAAGCACTTTTGTGGACATGGCTCGAGCCGGTGAAAATGTTGCTGAAATATGGATGTGCAGCTGGTGGCTGGCATTGAAATGGACATCCAAATGGAAATACTACCACGGACTCAGTAAGTACAACATGCAGAATGCCTGGAAACTCGATCACATTATCACTGAAGCCGCTAAAAAAGGAATCTATCTGAATCTGGTCATTGATAATCACGGTAAATATTCCGAATGGTGTGATGAGGAGTGGCAAAATAATCCTTACAACATCGTTAACAACGGTTTTCTGTCTCGTGCTGAAGAATTCTTTCAAAACCCCAAAGCCCGTCAACTTCATAAATGCAAGCTTCGCTACATCGCAGGACGATGGGGGTATTCCACGAATATCCTTGGTTTCTGTTTCATCAGTGAGTCCAACCTGATGGGCAGCAAACGATTCAAAAATAACTCTCACAGACTCTACCCGATTCTTCGGCAATGGCACAAAGAAATGTTCCAGTATTTCAAAGTCATAGACAATAACCGTCATCTGGTCACGACCCATTACAGCGGTAACTACAGAGTAATTGATAAAATTATGGCGGCCATGAACGAACTGGACTACATTACCGGCGATGGATACAGGGAATCCGGTTGTATTGTCAACATCATAAAGAAAACCCACTACAGTCTGAGAAAATACAACAAACCTTTCCTGATTACCGAATTCGGCGGCAACTGGAACGCGGGAAGCCATGAACTGCTGATTGCCGACCTTCACGCCGGTCTCTGGTCATCCTTTATGACGGATTCTGCGGGATCCCCCCTGTTCTGGTGGTTTCATTTTATCAAAGTCAAAAAACTCTATTCGCACTATCAGGCCTTCACGGCATTTATAAAGGGCGAGGACAAAAGCCGTCTGAACCTTAGAATGCAAGTTCTCCCTGTTTTCAGAGCAGAAGAACAAATCCCCACAAGCGATCTCGAATGCCTGGCAAGCGGAAACAGAAACCGATTGCTGGGCTGGATATATTCCCCCAAGGCGATGTACCATTTCAAGGGACAGGAAGCACCGGAATTCTTTTTCCCAAATACACGGATAAAACTCAGAAGCCTGGATTCGGGAAAATACCGTTTTGAGATTTGGAACACCTATACCGGTGAGCTCACAAGGCAAAAGACAATTGCAATAAAAACCGGTGATACGGAATTGGATATTCCGCCGTTTCACAACGACATCGCATTTAAGGTATACGAAATAAAATGATAATTCGTAATTTCACATTCATACTCCTTTTTTATCTCCTGGGGCTGTTACGAACAGCAGCCGATGAAACACCCCCGCTTACTATAACGCCGGTCTGCAATCCAAATATTGTAAGCGACTACGGAGAGCTGGACCTCTGGTTTGCGGTCCAAAACAATACGGAACAGGAAATCGCAAAACTCTCCTACACCTTTACCTTTGCCTGCTCAGGCAAAACCATCGAAAAGTCCGGCGTCCTTACAAACTTGAAAATCCGTTCCCGTAAGTCCTTTAACTTTTTCTATCGACCGGAAACTAATATGCTTCTTCCGGGAAGACTTGACTTGACCGTATCCTGGAACAAAATCACCTTTACGCGAAGTGTTTCCATCCTGCGTCCTTTTTCGGACCTTAGCGGGTATACCATGAAATCTGGAAGACTGCTGTCTCCGGAAGGAAACCGGGCGATCATGCTGGCGCCGCATTTTGATTGGAAAAAAAAGCGGAGCTGGCAGCTTCTGCGATGGTCCCACAGGAAATTGACCACAACCGCAATCAAACAAGACATCTGCTTTATCGCGCCCAGGCTGACCAACAAACCGAAAGATAAATCCTATCTGGATATTATCCGGGATTCACTGGGTGGTGTAAACTTTAAGACCATTACTCCCAAGACCGGTGAAATCTCCCTGATGGGTTCCTATATCCGATCGCAGATATCAATCAATACCCCTTCGTTTCGAACATTTTTTATCATGCCAAACCCAAAAATATATTCGTCGCGATACTCCGTCCGGAAGCTTTATCACAGCATGTCCCTGCTGATTCAGCATATCCAGAAAACACGTGGAAGACGAATTTACCTTATATCGCCACCGCCGCACTCCTCCGCCATGACAATTGCCGAAGAATATAAGAACGTGTTTGATAAAATCAGCCGTGAATTCGAAGTGGACCTTATTGATATTCTTTCCGATTTCAGCACGGACTCCGCGCTGGACCAATACTACCGGGACAGCAAACATAAAGACCCGGTCTTCTACACTCATCCCGTAATCAAGGGGCATCAGTCAATCGCGGAAATCATTCTCCGAAAAACGCATCCCCTGGGAAAAAGATAACCTCGCTGGGAACTTTACCGTTCGATATGGTGTCGTATTGCCTTGACATTCCTTTTAATTGTTCGGGGATACAACATACTTCTGGGGATCCAGCCATTATTTTTCCATAATGTTGATTTTTTATGAATCGGGTCAACACTATTCAGTCCAGGTAGAAACGAATCTTCTACCTCCGGGTTTTCTGCAGCAATGAAAACCTTTAATCTCCCATTTTCGCCGCGACCGGAACGACTGTCACATACATTCAATACACTGCGACGGCAAAGCGTGCTATCGAATATGCATATCTTTAATTATTTTACCGTTCTTTGCTTTGATGTTAATTTTGATTTCATCCAGCGAGAGATTCGGATCGCCTCCGATTAATATTTCAATATCATTCTCACTCTCGATGCGCGCGATCATAGCACGTGCTTTGTTGGATACATAGGATGCGCTCATGGGGTTCAGCCTTGTTTCAAGCACTGCTGCGTTCTGAGACCCCAGGCACTTCCGTATAATCCGTCTGAATTCGATGGCAATCGTATCCATAGATTTAATCATGCCTGTGCCATTACATGTTGGGCATTTATCATAGATCGAACGCTTGATACTGTCATGCATCCGTTGTCGTGTCATTTCCATAATGCCAAGCTGCGTTATAGGAACCACCTGAACCTTACACTTGTCTTCTTTCATATTCTGCTTCATTTTCTTTTCAACCGCCTTGCGGTGCTCACTCTTTTCCATATCAATAAAATCAATTATTACAATTCCGCCGAGATCCCGAAGGCGCAACTGTCTGCAGACCTCATCCACAGCACTCATATTGACCTTATATGACGTTGTCTCGGAATCCTTATCCTTAAATTTACCGGAATTAACATCAATCGTAACACAAGCTGAAGTCTGTTCAATAATCAAATAGCCTCCGTTATCCAGCGCTACAATACGGTTGAATGTATCACCGATCTGTTTTTCAATTCCATATTTTTCAAACAAAGACTGATTCCCATCATACAATCGGAGACGTTTCTGTATATTGGGCATCACCGAAGCCACAAATCGTTTGGCCTCTTCAAAACCTTCTCGTGAATCAATCAACATTTCACTGACATCATCGGTGAAATAATCACGAATTGTCCTTGTAATCAGATTGGCTTCTTCATATACCAGGGCCGGTGTCTTTGCTTTTTTGGTCTTACGCCGAATCTCGCGCCATAACCGGTTCAAATACTTATGGTCGGCATTGAGTTTTTCCTGCGTCTGATCCTTACCTGCGGTTCGGATAATGATCCCTGTATTTTTCATACATCGCAATTTCCCGGCTTTTTGCTTAAGTTCAGACCGAAGTTTGGCGTCCTTGATCTTCCGCGATACTCCCACGCGTTCGGATTCCGGTGTCAACACCAGATACCTTCCAGGCAGACTTAAATATGTTGTCAACGACGGTCCCTTAGACTCAATCTCCTCCCGCGTGATCTGAACAAGTATTTCCTGACCTTCACGAAGCACATCACTGATCTTGGCCCTGGACGGACTTACATCTTTCTTTTTCCATTTACGAGGCTTTCGCAAAATACCATTATAGCCGCCGTCTGGAAAAATTACATCGGAGATGTGAAGAAAACCGTTTCGTGAGTTTCCAATATCCACAAAAGCCCCCTGAATACCCTCTTCCACATTCTTGATAATTC
This sequence comes from uncultured Planctomycetota bacterium, assembly GCA_964524955.1. GTDB lineage: Bacteria > Planctomycetota > CAZGEP01 > CAZGEP01 > CAZGEP01 > CAZGEP01. Next base: position 4,190 of record CAZGEP010000014.1, read on the forward strand.
CCTTATAAATATTCCCTCTTTTTTGCTTTTTCTCGGTTCGCTCAAGGAAAAAACTATCAAGTTTATTCCCCTTAACAATCGCTATCCGCACTTCCGCGGATTCTACAATATTTATTAACAACTTCTTCAATTCTGTATATTCTCCTGTAAAAGCTGATTAATCCGAACACAATGCTGTTGTCCGGATCGGTTTTTTCAGTATTCTATGCTGCCGGTTAATTCCCGGTGCGTAATCACAATCTTTAACCCACTTGTGTTCAAGAATCTTTCGTCCAGCAAGAAAGACATTACATCAAGCGGAGAAGGAAGCACACTGTTCTCGACATGCTGTGCCGTATACGTGATTTCCGAATTTTCCTTGGGTACAACTTCACTTATTGAACGCTTGATATCAATCTCCCGGCCCTTTCTGTCCAGGATATTTATCTCTGGTAACTGGTTGAATGTTTGAATTCTCTCTGCCAAGATTTCTCTGGGCGACTTGATCACATACGTACTTTTTGTAACCCGGGGCATTTTCTTTCCATGATAGATGCGAGCGCTTTTCAACTCAATATCCGAAGGAAGTACAGTACTAAGACGTTTTAGAACATCTTCTGGATGGACGAGAATGTTGAAGTGAAACAGAACTGGGTCTTGTTCAAAGGCAATGCCAGTCGACACAGCAGTAAGGAATGATATCTTCGCTTTAGGATTGTATCCCTGCGTAAATGCAATCTTAAGACCGGACATCCGTACAAAACGGTGTATTGTCGCGGAGAAATCGAGGTGTGATATGTATTTTATCGTCTCTCCCTTGGAAAACCTTCCAAGTACTTTAGTAGACATATAGTCGAATCACCTCCGGTTGGAAGACCTGCTCCGCTTTGGAGTCTTGCGCGTCATCTTACGCAGGCCTTTCTTACCGGACTTTTTATCTTCCTTATCGTCACCACTCATTAATATTGCGGGTTCAGAATCATCTACTGGAAGAATTTCTTCAGGCGTTTCAGCAGGATTCAAAGCAGTGTTAATGGCTTCGCTCTTGATACTCTCAATTTCTTCAAGGATATTGTCTGTCTTCGCGTCTTCCAAGATCTTGGGAGTAACAAAAATCATCAGTTCACGCTCAGCAAAATCACGTGATTTACTCTTGAATAAATAGCCCAATCCCGGCATCTTTCCGAGAAGTGGAACCCTATTTTCGGAGACCGTATCACGATTAAAGCGAAGACCTCCGATGACACCGGTCATTCCGTCCTTAATAATCATCCGGGTAACAATGGTCTTACTGGTCGTTCTCGGCAGTCTCACATTGCCAAACTCATCGAATCCAAGCAATGTATCGGTCTTGGGAATGGCTGTCAGCATAATATCATCATTCACCTCTGTAACGTGCGGAATAACCAAAAGCTGAACACCTTCATTGATTGGTGAATTGGCCGCTTCCACATACCCGCTCTGTGTGCTGGATGATGTGGATGACGATTGGAACTCAGCAAATCGTACAATCTGTCCTACATGGATTGTGGCTTCCTGATTGTCCAGAGTAACGATCTGAGGTTGCTGTACAATCTTACCGTCGGCATACGACCTCAGGGCATTGAGGACTAACTGGGTCTGACTGAAGTTTAAATATCCGTTTGTATACGGATTGGTTACCTGGGCTGGGCCTTCACCTGAAGCGATACTGTCCTCCCATCCGTCGGATCCCAGTTCAAACGGGAAGGGCAGGTCCGTGATATTACCGGGAGCGGCCGAAATGTTCAAGCCGTTTACCCAGTCTATTCCGAACTTAGTACTGTTAGAAGCATCGATATCAACAATTTTCACACTAACCAGAATCTGATACGGCCGTTTATCCAGATCATGAATCATATCAACCATAGCCTTGACTTTTTCCGGAAGATCTGTAATGATCAGAGAATTTGTCAGCTTGTTATAAGAAATCGAACCGTAACTTGACTTCATTTTGGCCAAGACTTGGAGAACCGGGAAATCGTCGACATTTGATGTTGTGGATGTCTTTTCACCCTCCAATGTTTTCTCAGCAGTAACTCCTTCTGCGGAGACATTTGCGCCCTGTTGTTTGGCTGCATAAGGCGTAGTGATCTGCGGGACATAATCCGCCTGTCCTGGGCGCATGTAGGCCAGACGAACAATCTTGGTTTCAAGAGTCTGTTCCAGATGATCCTTGGTCGTAATCCGAATAATTCCAAACGAATCCTCCATAGAGACATACCCATATGCCTTTACGATCTGCTCCATGGCCACATGAAAAGGAACATTCTTGAACCGAAGCCTGATTTTCTGACTGTCTGCGGCAACCTTCGGATCCAATATAATACTCTTCCCGGCAAATAACGCAAGCGAATCCAGCACTTCGGAAATGACAGCCCCGTCAAACTCAAAGGTAACACGGAGCATCCTGTCAACCTTAATAATATTATCATGCTCAGATTCAACGTACAAATCATATTTATTGACAATTTCATTCAGGGCACGACGCCAGGTAACATCCACCAGGTTCATTGTGACTTTTATTTCCAGGTTCTCCACTTCCTTGGACAAAATAATATTTTTACCGCCCATTTCCGAAAGCAGCCGAACAACCTCTTCGATATTTTTCTGTTTGACATCCAAAGAAATCAAACTCTCTGTCTTGGTCATCATTTGTTTTGACTGTCCATAGCTGCCGGTGAAAAAGAACGCGGTGAATAAGAGACATACCGTTGCCGTCCTCAAGATTCTCATGAGTTACTCCTCATTAAATTTTATAATTTTGACCAAATCCTTGTACCGGAATACGGCCTCCTCCTTGGTAAGCTTAGACAGCACGAGACCGTCCAGTTCTATACCACCAATTTTACTACCAGGGAGAAGGCATTTACCGTTAATAATAGCCACACTACGATCCGAAGAAATAATTTTTCCGGTAATATTTATTTCATCCATTGCTTTATTAAACTTGACCCAAACCGCTTTTTCCTGACCAATCACCTTCAGTAATGTTTCCAACTCACTTCGCCATTTTTTGGTTTCTTCCATCAATTTCAAATCTTTTACGGCTTCGTTAATTACGCCCTCCGCTTTCTCATACTCTCTGATTTTGCGATATTTTTCCACCTGCGTTTTAGCGTCTTCATATATTTTTTTCAAACGCACTAACTCATTCTTTTTATTTTTTTCATCTTCCAATTTTTGTTTTTCTTTATCATCTTCGGTTTTAACCGCAGGATTCTTATCCGGTATTTTTGTCTCATTTGTTTCGTCTTTTTTATTTTTGTCATTCTCAAGCTGGACCGGACAGACAAACGGATCCCTTCGTGTACCTTCTTCAATGGTATATACCTTGCCGTACAAATCATTAAACCGTTTCAACTGGTCCTTTGATACACCAGAAGCCTTTTTTGTTTTCTTATTTTTCTTGCGTTTAGCTTCCGTTTCTTCTGAACAGAAAAAGATAAACAGAATCGTTACAACAGGAATAATAAAAAATCGTAATGATTTTATTTTCTGAATCATATCTCGTTATTTAACCCTTCTTTTTCGTTTCTTGCTGGATTTTGGTTTCGGTTCTTCGGGTTTATTATATGTATACGTTGACATCTTCAAAGATATGGAGTGTTCAAAACGATTTTCAATGTCCGAACTGGCAGTTACGCTAAGTGAGTCCACTGTAATAAACCGCTTTAAATTTTCCAGATCGTTGATAAACTTGAGCACATCAAAAAAGGATCCCTGAAGCGACATACTATATTCGGTTTTTTTATACAACTCTTTGGTCTTTTTTCTGCCTCGTCCTTTTTCCTTGACATCTGTCTTAGAAACACTTAGTACGGTCAAATCACTGCTGTCCGTGAGAATTTCCTCTATTTTCTTATACAACTTCTCAAGCTGCTGTTCCGTAGGAAGGGATGCCTCATACAACGTAATGTCGTCTTTGAGGTCATTCTTCTCCTTTTCAAGACCTTCTTTTTTCTCTATTTCTTTGTCCTGGTCTTTGATTGATTTTAGTGTCTTCCCAATTTTAGCGGTTATTGAATTTGGAGATCCGGAAAACAGCTTATCGCCAACCTTCCTCTCCCCAAAAATATAGAGTACCAGGGGAATACATACAAGAACGAAAACACAGCCAATGGAAACCATTAAAAGCTGTCTTTCCGTCATCGTTTTAAATTTCTTCAGCATCTCAGTTCACGCTCCCCGGAGGTAACATGGTTACTTTCTCATCATCTTTCTTTATTTTTTTATCTTCCTTCTTTTTTTTACCTGCAGGCGTTTTCTTTTCCTGAATCGTTTTCCTGCTTTCAGCGTTTCTGTCCAACTTTGGATTAATCGTAAGATTGATTGGAAACGTGATCAGTCTGTACTTGAAATCCTCAAATTCCACCATATTGAAATCCGAAATCTCAATGGATTCAATTTGATTATAAAAGTAATCCTTTTCCAGCGAAACCGGCTTTTCCTTAAAAGCACTCTGGACCTCTGCAATCAACTTAAACCCATCCTGCTCCATATTCATAACAGCTGTAGCCCGAAGATCAATTTTGTACAGGACTTCCCCTTTTCCGCCTTTTCGCCCTCTGACCTTCTTCTTCTCCTTCTGAATATTTAACGAGGAAAACCATACGGTAGGCAATTTTTCCACAACCTGAGAAAACATATCCAGTTTCTTGGCAATACGTACACGATCCAGCACCAAAGAAACCACGGCATCACGACGTTTTCGCATAGTGGCGAGTTCTTTCTCAAGTGATTTGACTACTTCCACTTCAAGTTTTTTATCTTTCAGTTTTTGTTCAGCTTCCTCAAGGGCCTTAGTCTTTTCTGGAATTCGAATGAAATATAAATCAATATTAAGAAAAACCAGTGCCACAAAACCGACAACACCGACCAATATAACAATCAGTCTCGGATACGGTGTATGTTCTACTTTTCGCAAATCATCAGGAAGAAGATCAATTTGTATCATCTCAGCCTCGTATCCTGGATGCAAGTCCAATCGCAATGGGCAGATCTGTGGCTTCGGACTTTATTTTCTTTACATCCACCACGCTGCCGTCAATATCCAGAGTCTCGGTCGGATCCCACACTTCGCAACTGATACCCAGCAGTTCGGAAAACGCTTCAGCAATCCCGGGGAATTTTACACTTCCACCACTCAGATAAACCCGACGGACCTGCTGGTCAAACTGGTTTTCAAAATAATCAAATGACAATTTAACTTCACTTGAAATATCTTCAAATACGGGAATCATGGTGTCGCGCATTAGATCTGCGGCTTCTCCGGGTTCCTTTTTCATTTCTTCGATTTCATCCGCGTTCTGAGAAAACTTCTTTGCAATAATATCAGTGAGGTCATTTCCGCCCACGCTGATTTCTCTGGTAAAGAAACAGGCCTCACCTTTCATGATACTAATATTGGTTTTGGAAGCCCCTACATCAATCAGAGCCGTTACTTCATCGGAAACCTCTGAGCTGCTTTTAATGGCATATTCATATGCATTTCCCAACGCAAACGCATCCACATCTATAATTTTGGGATTCAAGCCGCAAGAGGCGAGAATCTGGTGATGTTCGTCAATTAGGCTGCGTTTGACTGCAGTAATCAGCACCTTCATTTGATTGTTTTTTTCACTGTAATCGTCGCCAATGTCTAATTTCTGGCAGTCAAAGACACAATCTTCTACTGGAAAAGGAATATACTTGTCCAGTTCAAATTCCATAGCCTGTTTGAGCTCATTCTCAGGCATTTTCATCATATTAACGTATTTGACTATTACAGAACGTCCGGAAACAGCACTCACGGTATTGCGGGTATGTGTGTTCGCTGTCTCAATGGCTTTCCGGAGTGCATCCTGCGGTTCATCCGTAATATCACAACGGCCGTAAGCGGTTACAGAAACCTTATTCCCCTGACGCGTGAACTCAACGATTTTCACACAGGATGAACCGAGGTCAACACCCAGCAATACTTTATTTCTATTCAGGAAACCCATTTTTCAGTTAAGCCTTCTTATAATTCTATATGTATTTGTGATAGAGAATTATAAACAGAAGAATATTACGGTCAAGTAAAAACAAAATAATTTTTTCCCGACTCAGAAAAATATAATGACTCCAATCTCAACGCTGTCGTCATTCACATCGTTTTCTTTTCAGTATCCTCCCTGCGCAGAACCCGGCAAACGATCCGTTTTCAACAACATGTTTTCCATTCAGCAGAACATGAACAACACCATCCGCATATTTTCTGGGATGGGTGTATGTTGCATTGTCCTGCAAAGCCCCCCGGTCCAGAATCGCTACATCCGCAAAAGCGCCTTCTGCGATCACCCCCCGGTCCTCTATATTGAAGATTTCCGCTGTTTGGGATGTAACTTTGGCCACAGCCTCTTCAAACCTCATGATACGGCCTGCATACTTCCGTAAAAAGGAGGCAAACGTTCCAAACTTGCGCGGATGAGTACCGCCTCTGTCTGATTGAATATTCTCCGCCGACGCATCAGAACCAACAACGCAATACGGAAGGCCAAGCACTCTTTCCAGGTTATCCTCACTCATCTGAAAAAAATTACCACCCACATCCAACTCATTCTCCGCGAGCACCCGGATATATGCCTCGGTATTACTGCAGTTCATTCTGGCTGCGATTTCCGGAATACGCATTCCCTCAAGATCCGGATCCCTGGAAGCCCCCACAACCATCACCTTGTCATAATATCGAAACGTTTCCATTTCCCGAATAATTTTCTGTCGGATTTCAGGATCGTTCAAACGCTTACATTCCTCCAGGTTTCCACCCTCGTAGCACCAGTCCGGCAGCAGTGCGTCCAGCGACGTGGACAATGCCGTATACGGATACCGGTCCATCGTCACCCGAAGCCCCGTATTCTGGGCCTTTTCAATAATGGCGATTGCCTGGTCCAGCTTCTTCCAGTTGTGTTCCAGACAGGCTTTAAAGTGAGAGATATGAAGCGGCAAGCCAGCGCCTCTGCAGATACGAATCGACTCCTGAACCGCATCCAGCAATCCGTCGCCTTCACTGCGCATATGTGTGGTGTAAATTCCACCCGCATCTGCGGCTACCCGGGTCAACGAAACAATCTCGTCTTCATCTGCATACATTCCGGGCGGATAAATCAGGCCGGTGGAAACCCCAAAAGCGCCTCCGAGCATTGCATCCCCAAGCAATTTTTTCATCCGCTCCATTTCGACGTCACTCGGTCTCCGATTCTCATACCCGACCGCTACAGCCCGCAGGCTGCCCTGTCCCACCAAGGGAACAAAATTTAATCCGGAGCTGGAAGCAAAAGAAACAAAATCGCTGTACGTACGCCATGGCGGAATATTCTTTTTTCGTTTTTTCAGATCTTCAAGCCGAGCGCCTTCCATCGGAGCTGCCGAGTTACCGCAGTTTCCGATAACCGCAGTGGTTACGCCCTGCATCAGATGAGAGAGGCATTCACGGTGTGCAACAATCGTGGAATCCGTATGCGTGTGCGCATCAATAAGCCCCGGCACCGCTGTCAGACCGGAGCAGTCGATCTCCAGACGCGCATCTCCCGCCACCGTCCCTACTCCCGCGATCCGGTCTTCCCGGATTGCGACATCCCCGTGAAAAGGGGACTCCACTCCATTATATATCTCAAGGTTTCTGAGTGCGATATCAATCAAGCTGAAATCCCTCATTCCTTACCGATTCCGGTTCCAGAATCACCGCACCGTCTGAATTCAGCCCCATAAAAATACCCTGTATAACAATCTGATCATCCGGATTGATCTCTTCAATTGTCTTTTCCCGCGCAGCTGTGCGTTTGTAGTCCAAGCCGTTCTTTCCCGTAATACATACCGGAAAATCCGGATCCCCCTCAAGAAGCGCTGACCATTGTCCTGTCTTAAAGGAAATCTTGACTGCACATTTCCACATAACCGCTTGCTTTCCCTTCAGGTCTTTGGCCTTTTTCTTCAGCCTGCGCCACTGAGCTTTTGCGTCCTCGGGCTTGGCGGTCTTCATATCCGTAAGTCCGTCCATCAGTTTCTTGCGATCAGATCGATTCAATTTGGAGGGAGCAGGGGTGTCTTTGCGAGCCTCTGCCAATTCCATCTCCATATCCGTTACCGCTGACTTAATCTTCATTTCCCGTACAACCGCCTTGTTGATTTTCTGAATAAATCCCTTTGCTTTGCCGGCAAGCAGCGAATCCGGGAACTTATCCCCGAGCGTCTCAAACAATGCCCGGGCGTTTTTCAATCCCTGGAGATCTGATTTCTTTTTCGCAGCATGATACAGATCCACCCCGGCCCTGTAATAATAATCATCCGATCGTTCAAAGGCCTGGATCTTCTTTGAAAGCACGCTGTTCTTCTTTTCCAGTGCGCTTACCTTTTCGTTGAGCAACCGGACCTGCTCTTTCAGCGCAGCGATCCTGCGCTTCATTTCCTCTAAGCTGCTGGGGTCTTCAGCCGTACAGAACGATGCTCCGAAAGAAACCAGCATCAGAAAAATCATACGCAATCTCATGGAACACCTCCGCGTTATAAGTGAGAAAAAAGATTATTCTTGCGTAGTCGTTTTATATATATTCCAGCGCGTACCGGAATGCCGTAAACATCCAGCCTGTGATCTCCCTGCCGCGTATCGGAAGATGAATGGATGTGTATAATGTTTCCACCTCTGTCCGCAATGCGTCCAGTTCCTGAATCAGTCGTTCGCGGTGCTCATCGTTCCGCTCGGACTCGGGGCTGAAGAGGAATAGATCCGCTTTTGCCCGGTGGACCAGCACCCTCCCCATCAGTTCCCATACATCCAGAAACTCGCTGCCAGAGACCGCCTTCGACTGAACCCGATACAGAAGAGTCATTCCCTTTTCATACCCGCGCAGAGCAGTACGTGCTTTTTCCAATTCTGCCTCAGCATTACCCTTCTCATGGATTTCGCAAACCTCTTTGAAAATATGGTCTCCATTTACAGTCAGGCAGGATTTATGAAAGCCCAGACTCCGGGTATAGGTATACGGCGCAGGCGACTCAAACAGTTTCTGAACCTGGATAAATTCATCCGTACCCTCGCCGAATGTATCGCGGAGAAAATCCGCATGAAAACCATCCAGATTCGCATCAGGTTTCGCAACAGAAAACGGAAGCATGTCAATACAGGACTTCTGCATTTCCCATGGATGAAAATGAACCGACCAACTGGTCAAACAGGCTCCGTCTGCGCGGTCAAAACCATTACGGCTGAAATCCCAAGTATTGGGTTCATGCACAGACTGAAGCGGGCTGAACACATTGTCGCCGAACGAACTGCTACTCGGACAGGAAATAACATCAAAGCCGCGATCCTTGAGAAAGTCCAGTGTATATTGAATCTGCATTCTTCCGTTTTCCCCGTCCGGAAGAATAAACCGACCAAAGAGTTCTCTCTCCCAGTCGGAAAGCTTTTCTGCAAAACGGGTTCCCTTGCCCCATATTCGAACGCGATCCGCAGAATTATTCAGACTGTATTCCCAATCAAAAATCAGAAACCGATCCGACAATTCGTCCATGGACTCCGGATAATGAAGAATCATATCACACCAGATTGCAGGACGAATCCCGGCAGCAAAAACAGGCTCCGCTACCTTATTAATATGGTCTACATAGAGCCTGGAGCGGGAGAATTCTTCGGAAAAGGCTGCACACTTGGGACACTTGCCCAAGAACCAGGCCTCATCCGCACCCAGATGAAAAAAACGGATATCTGAGAACACACTCAGATATTCTGCGATCCACTCCTTGAGCATAGGGACCACTTCGGGATGAAGAGGACAGTACTGGTCAATCTTATCCGGTAACTCCCGCAGATGCACGTAGGGTTCGTGCTTGAGCACATACTCGGCATGGCCGATCGTCTGAAAAAGCGGAATCGGCTCCAGCCCAAGGTTCCGGCTGAAATCAAGAATTTCATGAAATTCGTCCTTTGAGAACGCCTCCGGAAAAACACATTCCGGAATAGTTTCCCACTGGACATGGTTTTCCACTTCCCAGAGAATTGCGTTGTATCCTTTTGCAGCCAGGTATGTCAGCCACTTCTCCAGGTATGGCCGGGAAAACTTGGCCATATTCATATCGACATGAAAAATGAGCAGTTTATCCACAATTACCCTCTCTCAATAAGACGTATCCGTCTCCAGCCGTTTAACCCAGTCCAGCAGAAAGAGCGCCGCATATCTGGATTCCAACTCCATATACTGTTCGCCCTTTTCCGCCGTTGCTTTGGAGGCGTGCCCCCAGATTCCCCGGGGAGTCAGTTTTTTCATGGAAACCATATCCAGGTCCGACCGCGGTTCTTTCGGAACAAAATCCAGCCGATCGTCCCCGACCCAGTCCGGATTGATGGCCAGGATCATGGATGTCTCGGCCTCACCGGAATGCATTTCCGGGGTCTCAAATATCTCATGGACCGCTTCGCCGGGTGCTGCGCCACCGTCATAATAAATCACCTTACGGTCCGCTCGGTCATAATTAATCTCCCGCACCGTAGGTTTGAGAATGAAATTACCGCCGTGAAAATTCAGCAGCATTACATACTGGAAATCGTTCTCATAGAGCGAACGAACCGCATCTTTGATCACCAGCCCCAGGGTCGGAGGCCGAAGCGTTACCGTACCCACAAACCCCTTGTGTTCCAGGCTGGTGGCAATCGAAATCGCGGGCAGCAGATAATTGGGATGCCCCATCTCCGTAAGATTCGCTGAAATTCTCCGACTCATCTCATTGGCAATAATCGTATCCGTTCCCAACGGCAGGTGGTGACTGTGCTGCTCAATCGAACCCACCGGAAGAATGGCAGTTCGAATTCCAGACTCCTTCAGCTGTAAATGAGAATGGGTGGTATCCATATCCGCAATTATCCCTTCTTCAACCTGGAAATAGTCTTGAGCGTATTTTCCACATTTTTGGTAATGCCATCATAATCCTTGTTGGCCAGCATCTCTTTGGTGATCAGCTTGGAACCGATTCCAACACATGCGACGCCCGCATTGTACCATTCGGTCAACGATTCTTCGGTCACATCCACGCCTCCTGTAGGCATGATCGAGACCCATGGACTCGGCTTGGTCACGGCATCTACAAACTTGGGACCGCCCACCTGCCCGCCCGGGAAGACCTTGATAATCTCGCATCCAAGTTCCTCGGCAAACGAAATCTCCGATGCACTGCCGCAGCCCGGCGAATATGGAATCTTCCGCCGGTTACATGCCTTGGCCACATCCGCATTCAGAATCGGTCCAACCACAAAATTCGCACCGCAATTAATATACAAAACCGCGGTATTCGGATCGCAGACCGATCCAACACCCGTAATCATCTCAGGAAGTTCTGCAGCACAGAATTTTTCCAGTTCGCTGAAGACCTGCCAGGCGAAGTCACCGCGATTGGTAAACTCAATCAGCTTCAGACCTCCTTTATAACATGCCCTGGCCACATTCTTAACAACGTCAACATCCGAATTATAGAAAACCGGAACCAGCCCTGTATCGTACATCGCGTTCAGCACCTGCATTCTCGTATGCCTTGCCATAAAAGCATGTCTCCTGAAAAAAACAGTTAATAGAATAGCTGTGTACTCAGAAAAAGGAATCCCGGCCTATCCGACATCCTTGTTCACATAAAAAAGCGGCTTGTTGCCCTTGAGCACTTCGGCGGCGTTCCTGGCCACCATTTGCTGCAGCTCCTTGAGCGACTCTTCGCTGTAGTACGAGCAGTGGTCGGTCAGCACCACATTGTTTAATTCCCGCAGCCCGCTGTCGTCCTTGAGCGGCTCTCCATCAAAGACATCCAGCCCGGCACCACGAAGCTGCCCGGTCTTCAGGGCAGCAATCATTGCATCCTCATCAATCAAACCACCGCGGGACGTATTGACCAGCACCGGTTTCCTGGCCATCGTACCAAACGCATCCTTGTTGATCATACCGCGGGTATGATCATTCAGAGGCGCGTGAACGGAGATATAATCCGATTCGGCATACACCTCGTCGAGTTCCGCTTTGCCACCCCCCAGCTTCTCAATCTCGCTCGCGTCTACAAACGGATCAAACACCAGAATGTGCGCCGGTTCAAACCCGCGGATTTTGCGAATAAAACTCCGGGCTATCCCACCGAAGCCAATCATGCCCACGGTTTTATCCTGGATCCGGTACGTGGGAATACCCTCTTCGATATTCCACCTGCCCTGACGCACACCCCGGTCCCGGACCATTACGTTCCGGGCCACGGTCAGAAGCAGGGCCATGGCATGGTCAGATACGTCCTCCTCACAATACGAGGGAACATTGGCCACATAAATGCCCTTTTCCGTTGCCCTGGCAACATCCACATTATCCACACCCACGCCGTAGCGGGAAATCACCTTGCACTTCTTCATGCCGTCAATCGCCTCGGCCGTACACGGTGCCATGTTTGCCAGCACCGCGTCCGCATCCGCGCACGCCTCGATCACGGCTTCGGGTGTGAAGCAGTCCGTCAGAACCAGTTCCGCACCGATTTCCTTGAGCACACTCTCCTCTTCAGCAAAGGACGGAAACCGGATATCCGTAACAACAACCTTGAAATCAGCCATACAAAACCCTTTCCTGTGATAATAAAAAATACGGCTTGATTATAGCTGATGTTGAAAAAAAATAAAGCGCTTTCCCGGAAAACCGATAAAAACGGTCCATGGTCAATGGTCAATCACTTATTGAAAACACACGATTGCGCCGTTGTAGATTGCGTGAGTCAGTACAGCAGAAATCAGGCGGCCGGAGCGGCGATACGACCACGCGGCAAGCAGGCCCAGAATAAAAACCGGTACTGCAGCAACTGCCGGATGGATCAATGCAAATATTCCGGCACTCACGCACATGGCCAGTTTCGGTGAAATGCTGCGCCGGATGCTGTTGTAGAGCAGACCACGGAACAGCATCTCTTCGATCAAAGGGGCGGCAACAACCGCGAGAATTACAAACGCATACGGTTTCTGCTCAATCATACTCATCTGTTTCTGCGCGGCACGGTACAGAACATTCAGCGTGCTGTTGGTCTCCAGCACATACAGGTACGCCACGCCGATCAATGCGGCAGCTGCTCCGGCTATCCCGCCGTACCCGATCGCGATTCCTGCGGAAGTATGCTGCGCAAGGGGGCGCACCCCAAACAGACAGCTGACGCCGGAGACACCACGCCGGTAAAATGACAGCGCTGTCCCGACCAGTGTGGCAATGCCGCCCCATACATAACTCCAGAAAAAAACCGCATGCATCGGGTAGTCCATTGCCAGAAAAAGAAGGCTGAGCAGCGTCTGTACAAAAAAGAAAACACACCCGGCAATCAGGCCGTCAGCCATGCTTGCCCTGGGCGGTGACGATGTTACCGGATCAAGCATATACGGGCATCGGTCATACGCTTTCTGCCACACCGCCAGACCGATCAACCACAGCATAACGATCGTTCCGATCTGCGTCCATGCACTTTCGCTGTAAAACGCGGCAACGGGCATGCCCATTAAGAACATCTGCGCAAGAACATAAACCCCTCCAACCGCGTTTCTGCGTTCAGTAGCAAAGGGATTCATTCCGATGACAAACAGGCCTGCTGAGATGACGGCAATGGCAGCAGCGCAGCTTACGGCCAAAATCATAAGCGGAATATACTGAATTGAGAAAGGAATCATACACGCAAAACCAATCAGAATAAGCAGGGGGTGAAAAAGGCAGAGACATCCCGAAACAATGGATTTCTTTGCCAGCGTATATCCAACAGACTGCGGCAAGGTATACAGCAGCCACAGGCTTGACCGTTCGTTATTCAGAAATGTGGTAGCGGAAAAAATGGAACTGTACGCCCCCACGCCGTATGCAATGGCAGCAACATGCCTGAAGTCCAGAGAAACAGGATCCTTCATCCACGTCTCAAAAAGGATGTATCCGTTAAAGCCCAGGATAATCAGAGGAAGAAAGAGTACCTGCACAAGAAAGCCCCTGTTGCGTCTCAGAAAAAGCAACTCCGTACGCAGCACCCCTCTGAGCCTCCCCTTGACACCTGACGACATACGTATCAGACTTCTGCGGTCTTCCACCGAAGGTCTGGGGCGTCCCCTGCGCAGCAGAAATCCCGCAACAGTAACCGATCCCATTGCCACAGCAACTCCTCCGACCATGGTCAGGCAAATCCCCAACACTGCATTTACGCCTCCCGCAGTTATCAGCGACGGAGCGAGCGGCGGCAACAAAAGGCAGAAATCAGGAACATACGCAGCGGCCGATCGCATCCACAAATGTGGACTGCGGGCCTGAGCAAGAAACAAGAAACAGAAATAACAGATCATCCCGGTCATAGACAGCACCGCCATAAATGTCGCCGCACGTCTGGGACGAAAGACCAGAGGAATCGCAATTTGATTGAGCAGCGTCATGCCGCTGCACATCAGCTTGAGTGCCAGAGTCACAATGAGCGTAAGTGGAACAGCGACCCAACCGTAGCCTGCAGAGATGTATACAAAAAAGAAAACCGGCAGTACGATAATCCACCCGAAAACATCCAGGACCGCCGTACGCAGGAGCTGAGCGCTGAGAATGGTTCGGGCGGAGACCGGATAGGCCATGGTCCATTCCAGATCATCCAGTGCCGCGGTTTTTCCGGCCTGTTGCACCATTCCAAAGGAGCCGCCGATAAAAAACACAGCAAATGCAATAAACAGACTCAACATACCAATACCGCGCATCTGAAGGGGATCGCCGACGTAGCGCGGCCGGTCCCGAGTCGAAAAAAGAATTTTGACTCTCTTGACTGAAAATCGTCTCTTATACGACAATTCAAAACCAGCAGAACCATACTGTTCATAATGGCTAACACGAACCGCTACATATTGTGCCTGCTTGTCTTCAGGAATCCCCTCCCGTTCAGCCTGCTTTTCAAAAACATACCAGACAAAATCTGCATAGGTATCAAAGGTCCTGTTGTCGGTTTCTATCCGGCAGGATACACTGCTGAGTGTACGAGGTGGCGTTTCGGGATCCCGGTCGCGGTTAATCCGTCTCCAGGGAGAATCCTTTCCGCTCAACACCGCTGACGCTCCCCAGTCCCATCCCAGAAGATGGGAAAGTGCAGACGGATCTTTCATTGAAGCGAGAAACGTTCCCACTGCCTGCATACCCATCATACCAAATCCCAGCAGCATGAGCAGACCCATAATGCACATGCCGGCAATGCCTGCGGCTTTATGCTTGCCAGGTGTCGGAGGACGGTGTTTTTCTTTGGTTTTCTTCTTTGAAAACCAGGAAAGTGACATGGAATCGCTGAAACGACGACAGGTGCGAAGCCATCCGAGTTTCAGCAGGATAACAAGGGCGCGTAAATCCGAAGGCGGTCTCATGACTCTGAATCCGTATCACCGGTTGATTGCGCATCACCGGTTGCCTCAAAAAAGATATCCTCAAGGCTCTGACCGGTTTCTTTTCGCAGAGAATCCATCGTACCGCAGGCCGCCAGAGAGCCGCGGTGAATAATCCCCACGCGATGACAGCATTTCTGCGCCTGGTCAAGCAGGTGTGTGCTGAAGAAAATGGCCGACCCGTCCGCAGCACGTTCGCGGATAATACTGTGAAAATCGCGCGTAGCATAGGGATCCAGACCATTGGTGGGTTCGTCCAGAATCAACACTCTGGGTTCATGCATGAGTGCAAGAACCGCAGCCAGTTTTTTGCGCATGCCTTTGGAGTAGTTGTTTGCGTATTCATTCAAGTCCGGGGTCAACCCAAGCCGGTCAGCCACCTGAACGGCATTGGCCAGTGCTTTTTCAGGATTCATTCCCCGCATATCACCCGAAAACCGAATCAAATCCCATCCGGTCAGGTGATCCTGAAATGAAGGCTCGTCCGGCTGGTAGCCCACCAGAGACATGGTCTTGACACGCTCGCTGAAACAGTCGTATTCCCAGATCTCTGCATTCCCGCTGGTCGGCACCAGCATACCTGTAAGAATTTTAATGGCCGTCGTCTTTCCAGCCCCATTGGGACCCAGCAGAGCAAAGACCTCCCCAGGCATGACATCCAGTGTCAACTCCTTCAACGCACAAAACGTTCCATAGTTTTTGGACAATCCCCTGATTTGGACCACTGGATGAAAGTCAGAAGACATGGCAATTCCTTTGTGGACATGGTGGATTCAAAAACGATACGCTCCCTTTACTTATGTATTCACAGTAAAGTTCTCAATCAGCACTTCGTTCACTTACAGGGATACTATTATAAGACATGCAAAAAAAGTGTCAATCGTCAACTGAAATCAATGATTTGACCTTCAATATTATTTTCTCAAAGTCTTGATCTGAAAGTTCAGGAATATGGAAGCGATACAATTTCCCATTAACTGTGCAGCTGCAGATCATTTTCGTTCGCGTCCATTGAACAGGTTGCTGTACCACACCGCCCTCATCCAATATCGTAAACGCAATATCACGAACAGTGATCTTCTTTCCGACATCAGCAATAGATACACTCCGCTTATCCTCAAGCAATGGAAGCATTTTTTTCAAGCAGGAATTGTCTTGAACCACTTTCATTGTTTCTGAATACAAAAACGTCGCCAAAGAGTTTCTATCTTCAAGTTTACTTCTTCCAATACACACAGAATCCAGTTCAATGCCCAACTTCACAAGAAACTCACGCTCATCTGCACGGCGTCTGTTTGGAATAAGCATAAAACTGGAATGAAAATCCACTGAAACTTTCGTTCGGTCTCCAGGCAGAGAGGTGACTTTCACAAACTCTTTGGTCTTTCCAATAAAGCCACCAAATGCCTTAAATCTGAGCTTCGAACCTTCTTTATATTCGATAACGTTTACGCTGCTATACGTAAGCTGTTGATGAATTGTCCGCCCCCCTGTCTTAGTCAAGTCTGTTGTATACTTCTTGCTCAGATGGCTTACTACTTTCGGGAACGGATGCCCATATGTCTTTGATTGATAACATCCGGAAAATGCAGTAATTAAAACCATTGCGCTAACAAAGGCCCTATAAACGCCTGCGGTTTGTCCTTCAGCTGCATTTGTCTTCATATGTAATATTTCCCGGAAATAAACCAACGACTTTCTACCACTCATCGTTTTCCTCAAAAGGCGATACCTGAGTAAGTACATCTTCTTTTTTCATTTTATATCTTTTGCTCTCAAAGCTGCCTGTGCACACACTATGTTTCACAGCTTCTTTTGTTTTACTTATTGTCATTCGAGCATATATCTTCCAATCCCTTCTAAAATCAAAACCTTCTGGTACATCCCACGTTCCATCTGCCAGATTAAAGGCTTTTCGATGCAATGTACTTGGAAACAACGTATACCAGCTCGGTAAATTTACTGTCCAGCGCCGTTCTTTTCTTCTAATTGTATACGTTTTATTGTTTGACATATCTTTCAAGATGAATTCTATTGTATAATACCCCCACGAATTCCACATTTCCCAGAGCCTCACATCTTTATCTGAAATATTAGTTATCGTCAGGATCAACCATGGTGGAAATATCTTGGTTAAAAGCCGTAAACTTATTGGCTGACCTTTTTCAAATTCCAGTATTTCATGCTTCGTTGCTGGCTCTGGTAATATGAGATTTGCCTTCTCTAAAAGTTTCTTTTTGCTTTCATCGTTACTGAGCTTCTTTTTCCCAGGGTTGATAGCCTGGTCTACAAAGGAGTTTTTATCTTCACCATAAATATAAATTTTATACCTTACCATCTTGCAGTTAAGAACCCTTAACTTATCCGAATATGTGTATACACTGCGTTTTGCAACTTTTCCGTTTGCAAGCATTGCCGTAATTGCCCGAACACGTCCTGTAAAAGGATCATCGTACATAACCGTTGATGCCGGATCATTCGGCTGAATCTCTGTCACAAGCTTTTTAAACTCATTCTCAAAAACCAATGGAAACACAAAACTGCACCTTCGTTTCTTACTGTATCCACTGGTCACATAAAAAATGCGTGTTTTATTCGAGCCTGTCATGTAATATGGATGATCTCGAAACAAATCGGCTAATGCCTTTAATTTCAGAGCGGGTTCAGCCTGAGTATCTTTCATCCGGTTATAACGCCGGTTGTAAGATTTTTCAGCACATCCCACAACCTGTGAAAATATAAGAAATATAATAAAAATCCTCACGTTCATTACACGTAAACCAATGTTGTTCTTTTCTGGCCTCATACTCTTCCCGGTTAATCAACTGTTAACATTGTCAAAAAGTCGATCAAATATTGCCTCTCGTTCGTGCCGGATTATATATATGACAACTGTGCATTCTGTCTTTCACTACAGTTTACTCCAACATATCAGATGGAAATTTATATATCCGAATACACTCCTTAAGCACTCTCTTACGTTTTAATTTCGGCTTTTCGACTGAATTGCTTAGCAAATCCGTATATACAAATTCCTTCACAGAAATATATCCACCCTCTTTATCAACAAATTCAATCCTATTTTCATTAAGCATATTAAGTTTCAGTTCATGAACATACCTTCCATCGGATTTACCTCGAAAGAAAGATATATCACTAAAAGATATTCCCGAACATTGAGGCGTAAGATTTTTCTTTATCACGTATATATCCTGGTTGCTAATACAATATTTTGCTCCAAAACATTGCATCATTCCAACATAAGATTCTATTTCCATAAGCGACTGAAAATCGTCTTCAGGTATAGGAAGCTTTTGCAAAATATCATTAAGAGAAGGCACAGACAGGACAATAGGAACTATGACATCCTGGAAACTCGGCTCTGAAGCACTTTTGCTCTCTTTGGGTTTATTCGAGCTGAGACGACTCACTAGTTGTCCATCGGAGTCACCATCATCTGTTTTATTCTTCTTGAATATCTCTTTAATAATAAAACGGAAAGCGTTATCTACGGTCTTAATATTCTCATTGCATATCGGAATAGATTCATTAATGGAAATCACATCACCGTCTTTATAGTATGGTCTTTTACCTGGAGAGAAAACTAATAATCGGCCCTGGCCAAGCGTTGCTGACATTAATACGGTTGATCCTTCAGAGATGAATTGATTTTTATTTATACGTCCTTTAATCCAGACCTTGTACTCTTTCTGATTGAACTCAACATCTTTTATATAACCAATTCTCTGTCCTTTCAATACAATATCATCTCCCTCTTTCAACCCCCCGACAAAATTAGTGGCAAAATATAGAGTGTACATCCTTGAATCATGGTATATTCTAATACCGCAGATTAACAGGACGATTCCGATAATACTCAGTATAACTATTAATGCTTTTCTTCTCATGAGTTGGGTGACATATCTATATTATTTTTCTGGAGTGAAATCGTCGACTCCCCTTTCAACTTGAGGGGCAATGACGTTTCGATCATCACGCGAAGGACCGTCAATCCCCCAGTACAGTATACCGGAATCCACAGCACACACATTGTATGCAATAATCATAAGGATAATAAGTATGATACCACCTGAAATAAATATCACTTATTTTTGACAGAAATCTTTGTTCGTTCTCTCCTGATCCCATAATACTTTTCCGTCTGGCTTTTCGTTATTTCCGTACAAAGCAATCCCAAACTTATGACTGTAGAGTCGCGTCCTCTTTATTTTTCAGATTCTTTCTTTTTCGCATACCAAACAATAAAAGCACTTGTCCTGTTACAATCAAACCACCGCCTGTTATTTCAACAACTGAATTCCCCAAACAATATCCAAATATAATTAACCCCATACCTGATAAATCAAATAGTAATGCCAAACATAAACCCATTTTCAGATTTTATTCTCCAACAAACAGATCTGGAAATAAAATAACAGAACGACCATTACCTGGTCATGTTAACACTACGCTGTAGTGTTAATCAATCAGCAGCGTGAACGGGTTTTTGTCCATTTGCACATCCATATACTCAACACCAACTCCGGGAATTCCATCCGAACTCATCCAGCGGACAATGCCCTCCACAGATATGCTCTGGCCAGTTTCCGGGATTTTTAATATCAGTTCAACGGAGTCCCCTTCCTGCAATGCCAGGTCAGTCTCAATAAAGGCACCGCCTACAGAAATATTCTTGGTCATTGCTTGCTCAGACATTGGTATGTCCTGCGCATCTTTCTTACTGACATTGACGAGTACCTCTTTATCAATCCGGGGAAACTTTCGATTGTCCTGTGCGGCATTCATGGATTCCTCCTTTAGGTTCTGTTTTCGAGCGGAGAATTTTACTGCCTTCAACTATATTCAGGATTTATTATTCTTGCCCAGGCTGCTGCGCCTGTCACAACAGCGTCATCACCGAGCTGCGCAATTCGAATCGATACCGGTTCATTGAATTGAAGCGCCCTGTCCTTTACCCCCCGCTTGACTTCCTCCTGAAAAAGGTCGGGCATGGCCTCTGCCAGTCCTCCGCCGATAACAATAATATCCGGGACCAGCAGATTGGTCACCGCTGCGGCAGCAGTACCGATCCAGTACGCCGCATCTCTTACGATCTGCTCAACGGCCTTGTCTCCATTTTCAATGGAACGGGACAGTGCCTTGCTTCGTATTTTGGTCACATCGGTTCCTGTATTTTCCAGCAGATACGGGGCCTCTCCGCGAATGGCTGCCGCTGCTGCGGCAGACGCAATTGCCAGCCGGCTGGCAACGGTTTCCAGACACCCCCGAAGTCCACAGCCGCAAACCGCGCCGTTTGGGATCAGGGGAAGGTGACCGATTTCCATACACGAACTCTTTCCGGCAGTGAGGACCTTTCCGTTCAGCACGCAGCCACCGCCCACACCAGTGCCGGGAAAAACGCCTACCACACACCGTCCACCCTGTCCGGCCCCGGAAGTATATTCTCCATATATACCGGCGTCGACGTCATTCATCAGAACAATCCGGCAACCGGTTCGCTTTTTCATTTCCTTTTTCAGTGCAACCGTATCCCAACCCAGATTCGGCGCATTCAGAATTACGCCATGTTTAAGATCCAGTGAACCGGGAGTTCCGATTCCAATTCTTTTAATTTTATCCATTTCAAGTCCGGCATCTTCGACGGCTTTTTCCACTACTTTGCCCATTCGATTCAGGGTGGGCTCCAGACCTTCGTACGCCCTGGTCTTCTTTCTGGCGTTTCCCAGCACTTTCATATCTTCATCAAATACCGTTGCGGCCATCTTGGTTCCGCCAAGGTCAAAACCGATCCAGTATTTTTCGTCTGCAAGCGAACTCAAAATAATCCTCCGAGTTATAAATTCATGGGAGTACTCAATAAACTTCGGGCACAAATGTCTGATCCGACATGGGCGGTCGAACGTATCCCTTGTCGTCCTGACGCGGGGGCAGTTTGATAGGATTCGGTGTCAGATCCTTGTAGGATATCATGGACAGCAAATGGGAAATGCAGTTCAGCCGTGCCTTTTTCTTATCATCCGCTTCCACTACAAACCACGGGGCCTGCTTGATGTCCGTATGCTTGAACATTTCATCCTTGGCCTTGGAGTATTCGATCCAGCGGCTCCGGGATTCCAGGTCCATGGGACTGAGTTTCCAGCGTTTGGTCGGATCTTTGATCCGGGCCTGGAACCGGCGCTCCTGTTCCTCGTCGCTGACGGAAAACCAGTATTTAACCAGAGTGATTCCGGAACGGATCAGCATGCGCTCAAACTCCGGACAGGAACGGAGAAACTCACGATACTGTTCTTCGGTGCAGAATCCCATCACCCGTTCGACACCGGCACGGTTGTACCAGCTGCGGTCAAAGAGCACCATTTCGCCTTTGGCTGGCAGGTTGGGGACATAGCGCTGAAAATACCACTGAGTCTTTTCGCGTTCGGTCGGTGTTCCCAGAGCAACCACCCGGCAGACACGGGGATTCAGGCACTGCGTGATGCGCTTGATAACACCTCCCTTACCGGCAGCGTCCCTTCCCTCAAAGACAACAACGACCCTGAGGCCTTTTTCCTTAATCCATTCCTGAAGTTTGACCAGTTCAATCTGAAGTTTGCGCAACTCTTTTTCATATACTTTTTTCTTAAGTTTACCAGATTTATTCTTCGCCAGATCCGCTGTCTGATCTTTGCATACCCCGGGTTTCTTTTTCTTATCTTTATTTTTTGACATCCGTCCGTCCCTCCGTTTCCGATAAAAGGTTGGATGCAGCATAATGTGTCTTCTACGAAGCATGTTCACGTATTAGTATACACCATATTTCGCCAAAACAAAAAAGTATTTTAAAAACCTTCTCGAGATCGCCTACTCATACTGGCCTTTCTGTATCAACCCGCCAAACCTTGAAATTCGCTCAGTTTTCTTTTCCTGCCTTCAGATAATTCTCCACATTTTTTCTATGAAAAACTTCCACCTCGGCATTTTTGCTTTCTTAGTGTTACTCACACCTTCATGCAGGCAGCACTATTCAATATCCAGCTTCTTTACGATGCGGAAAATGTCCTTTACCGATTCCGGCATACCTTTTAGACGCTCCAAATAATACGTCGAAGCGGTGCTGGGCTGTCATGAACAGCAGTATATTCAGTTGTCTTTCCATGAACTCATCGCTTTTGTTTATGTACTTCATCTTTTAACTGATGAAGGGGTAATTTTCCTTTTCGTGCGTCTTTCCAGACCGCGGGGACAGATTTCCACCTTTTTTCGCAGATCGTATATATGTCAAAGAGGTTGAGCGCGTCCCGAAAGTAGTCGCACCGCAGAAATCGTTTTTTGGAAAAACTTTTCCGGCTCATAAAGGGAAAACGACGCTGCACCATAAAAACTTCAAATATCCGGGTTCGTTCGCCTGCGTTGATCTTAAGGCCTCCCAGCCACTGGTTCAGGTGTTTCTTGAGTTTGTCACAGAGTTTATACAGCGGATATCGGTGATTCCAGAACTCCGGGACCTTCTTCAGGACCAGAGGATAGAGCAGGCAAGAAAATATCAACACAAAAGATGGATGAAATTTCTGATCTTTTGCTACGTGATCCAGCGAGGAAAGAAAGGACCATGACTGTTCCTGGGTCTTTTTGCCGGCAGCGGAAAGGTCTGCGGAGAGTTTTGGAAAAACGATTTTCAGAATACCGACATCAAACATCCTTCGGATGCTGTCACTGGCCGCGCCGCACTGAAAGGTCTTTCGCACTTCGTATACCATCCGCGATTCCGAGGCTTCAGCAAGCGTTCCAACGTTCTTCTGCATGGAAGCCAGAGTATCCTTGTGGATGTCAAAACCGATCTGCGCGGCCAGTCGAGTTCCTCGGAGGATGCGGACCGGATCTTCGTGAAAACGAACATCCGGCTCGCCGTTGATCCGGACAATCCCGTCCTCAATGTCTTTCAGGCCGCCTACAAAATCAATGACCGTGAACCCTTTGATATTATAGAACAGGCTGTTGATGGTAAAGTCCCTGCAGAAAGCATCCTCTTCCGGCGTTCCGTAGGAATTATTCTCCCGGTCTTCATTGTACTGAGAAAATTTGCGGAATGTAGCGACTTCGATGAACTTTTTTCCGAAAATCACGTGAACGAGTTTGAATCTGCGTCCGATCAGTATGGAATTTCGGAATGCTTTGCGTATGGTCAGTGGTTTGGCAGAGGTGGCGATATCAAAATCATTCGGTACCTTGCCAATCAGCAGATCCCGCACCCCTCCACCAGCCAGAAAGGCCAGGTGTCCCTTTCGGGTCAATCGGTACAAAACATTCAAGGCCAGTTCGGAGATATTCTTTCTGGATATGGGATGTTCTTTTCGTTCAAGAATCTTCATGAATACACCGCATCATGGGAATGAAAAACCTCACCCAGAAATTTCCGGGTCATCTTGTATATTCGTGCGTGCTTGCTGCCCCTGGGACCGGCAATATTGAGGATACGGATATGCTCTTTTGAAATCCAGACTCTTGCCGAATCCGCTTCACCGGCCAGATCATATTCATCCAGCCGACAGACAACCACCGGTCGGCGGCACTTCTGCGCAACTTGAAATGTAAACAGTGTACCGCCGGTCAGATCTCCGATGGTACAGATTAATGTTCCGTCCGAATCCAGGACATTTTTCCGGGTTCGCTCGCTGTAATCTGCGGACGCGGTCTCGGTCAGCGGATACCGGTCATTGATAACACCGTCCTCGGCTTTTCGCCCCTTGGGACACCAGCCGCCGCAGGAAATATTGTTTTCAAGAGCGAAATCCAGAGCAGCTCTGTCCACCCCGGTCTGTCCACCGGATACGATCCGTTCAAGCATTACCCCGTGACCTCTTTTGGCGGCACATCAAGCTGAAAACCGCAGCCGCCTTGATCAGGTCACCCGGAATAAACGGAAGGGATCCGGCAGAAAGGGCATCGCGGATACTCAAACCGCATATCCGACTCAAATGCAGACAGCCGCATACGTGTATCAGGATGATTGCAACCGCCAGGATCATAGCATACCAAACCGCAGGATGACTCTGGGACTGGGCACGTCGGTACACATATCCGACAAAGAGAGCTGCAGGAATAAATCCAATCAGATAACCACCGGTCGGTCCCGCAAGATATGCAGCGCCAAACGCACCGCCCGCAAAGATCGGCAGTCCAAGCATGCCCGCAAAAAGATACAGCAGCTGGCTGACCGCCCCCCATCGGGCCCCCAGCACCACACCGGCTGCCAGCACAAAGAAGGTCTGAAGGGTCAGTGGGACCGGTGTAAACGGTACATACACACGGACAAATGCCCCCAGTCCGGTTCCGGCGGCAAACATCAAAATCATGAACGGAATTGAAATTCGATCGGAAATTTTCTGAGTCAGAACGGGGAACCTGGAAACACTGGCTGTATTCATTAATAACTCCTATTCAACAGTCACACTCTTTGCAAGATTTCTGGGTTTATCCACATCGCATCCTCTTCCCACAGCCGTGTAATAGGCAAACAGCTGAAGAGGAATCGAACAAATCATGGCGTTTATTATACCACCACAGTCCTGAATGTAAATAACATCATCAACAATTTTCCCGATATCCGAATCACCATCAGATGCAATCGCAATCACTTTCCCTCTTCGCGACTTCACTTCCTGGATATTGTTGACAATTTTCGGATACCGTCTTCCCTGCAGAGCAAGGACAACCACCGACATATTCTCATCGATCAGGGCAATCGGTCCGTGCTTCATTTCACCGGCATGATACCCTTCGGCGTGAATATAGGAAATTTCCTTGAGCTTCAGCGCTCCTTCCAGCGCCAGTGGATATCCGGTCCCCCTGCCCAGAAAGAGAGCATTGCTTCCGGCGATATACTTCCGGCTGATTGCCTCTACTTCACTGGCATTATCCAGCGCCTTTCGCATCTTATCCGGCACAGAAAGAATATCGTCGCGCCGTCTGGCAAACTCATTTTCTTTGAGTGTTCCCCGAATACCGGCAATGTACAGTGCCAGCAGGTACATGGAAAGAATCTGAGACGTAAAAACCTTTGTCGAAGCAACACCAATCTCTGCGCCGGCCTGCGTATATACAACAGCCCCGGACTCCCTCGCAATACTGCTGCCATGAACATTACAGACCGCAAGAGTCCGACAGCCCTTGTCCCGGGCGGCCTGCAAGGCACCGAGAGTATCGGCGGTTTCTCCGGATTGGGTAATACCCACGACCAGCACGTCTGATTCCACTACCGGATCCCGATACCGGAAGTCAGATGCATATTCCACACTCACCGGTATGGAACACATCCGCTCGATCATATTGCGCCCGATCAGGCCGGCATGCCAGGACGTACCGCATGCGGCAATGACAATGCGTTTCAACTTTTTGAAGTACACCTCGCCAAAATCGATCTCCGGCAGTTGCACCCGTGTACAGTTCGGTGCAATCCGATCTGCCATGGTCTTCGTCAGGACATCCGGCTGCTCAAAAATTTCCTTGAGCATAAAATGAGGGTATCCGGAGTGCTGCAAATCACATGTCTTGAGTTCCGTTCGAACAAAAGACCGCTCTACCGGTTTCAGCCGGCCATCGTAAAAGTGAACGTCCTTTGCAGAAAGAGAAACAATGTCATTGTCTTCCAGGTAGACAACTTCCTGTGTATAACGAGCAAGAGGGACTGCGTCAGAGGCTATCAGACCGCATGCTGTTCCCATCCCCACACAGAGAGGACTGCCAAACCGGGCACCGATAATTCGCTCCGGCTCATCTGCACAGAGAACCGCAACCGCATACGTTCCGCGCAGCCTGCGCACAGCCTGATGTACAGCAGAAAGGATATCTCCGTCATAGTACTGACAGATCAGGTGGGGAATAACCTCGGAGTCGGTATCGGACTGAAGCTCAATGCCTGCAGACTCTAGTTCGGCTTTGAGCTCGCGAAAATTCTCAACAATTCCGTTGTGAACCACGGAGATCCTGCCGTCAGCAGAAAGATGAGGATGTGCATTTACAACGGACGGCTGCCCGTGAGTCGCCCAGCGGGTATGGCCGGTACAGGTTGTCCCGGTGGCATCGTCGAGTTCCTTTGCCAGCTGATTAACCCGTCCTGCTGTTTTGACTGCAGTTATGGCCTGTTCCATTGTTATCCAGGAAATGCCGGCAGAATCATACCCCCGGTATTCCAGATCAGCCAATCCCCGCAGGACAAATGCAGCACCGTCTTCATTTCCTGTATATCCAAAAATCCCGCACAAAGGTAAAACTCTCCATGTTATCGATTACTGTCTAACGCTATCAACCAGACTTTGATGAGCAAGCACTTTACTTGTTAATCGGTATCGCTTCTCGATCTGCTTTCAGGTATAAACTAAAAAACGACAGGTCATCGAATCACTCATCACTCATATCTCTTCACTGTCCCTAAAGCGGAACGCCCGTTACGTCTCTGACCTTTCGCATGGTTTCGGCCGCCGTCTCTCGCGCCTTCTCTCCGCCCTTTTTCAGTGCAGCACGGACATAGTCCATGTTGGACAAAATCTCTTCCCGCTTATCCCGAACAGGCCGAAACTCATCCATAATGGTACTGAACAGTCTTTTCTTTACATCTCCGTAGCCGATTCCTCCGGAAGCAAACTCTTGCCTGAACGACTGATTCTCTTCATCACTTCTGAACAGTTCCAGCAACAGAAGCGGTGCGCATGTATCCGGGTCTTTGGGCTCATCAACACCCTTGGAGTCGGTAACCACAGACATAATTGATTTTTTCAGCTGTTTTTCCGGCACAAAGAGATCAATGGTATTTCGATAGGTTTTGCTCATCTTCCGTCCGTCCGTGCCCGGAACCTCGGCACCTGCCCCCAGAATCAGGGGTTCGGGAAGCGGAAATATGTCTCCGTACGTATTGTTGAACCGCTGTGCGATGTCCCGCGTAACCTCCAGGTGCTGTTTCTGATCCTTTCCTACCGGTACCATGTCTGACAGATAAATCAGAATGTCCGACGCCATGAGCACGGGGTAGGTAAAAAGTCCGTAGTTCGGACTGACGCCCTTGGCGACCTTGTCCTTGTAGGAATGGCAGCGCTCAAGCAGACCGACCGGTGTCACATTGGAGAAGAACCACGTCAATTCCGTTACCTCGGGAACATCGCTTTGAAGGAAAAGCACGGCTCGGTCCGGATCCAGTCCAAACGCGAGATATTCGACAGCGACCTCTTCCGTATTCTTCAGCAGTTCCTCTTTATCGGTGATTGTGGTCAGCGCATGCAGATTGGCGATAAAGAAAAAACACTCGGTATCATCCATATCCTGAAGCTTCAAAAACTGGCTTACAGCCCCAAAATAATTACCGAGATGAAGATTGGCACCGGTGGGCTGAATGCCCGATAAGACTCGTTTCATGTATGTATCCTCTCTGTGTTTCGATCGATCCTGAAATACATTCTAACACGACTACGCAAGAATTAGACTGCCGTGCAGACTGGAGAAGCAAGCAGAAAATAGTAGTGTTAATCCACGATAATGCGTCTCAATATTAAGTAAGATGCGGCCAAACTCAAGCAAAATTTATCAAACCCCTGAATAATACATTGAATTCAAGTACAAGGCCATATAATATTCTTTTTGGACAGATATAATCGATTTTATTACCGGACAAATCCGCAATGAATATTCAACCCCATTTGCTTGAACATGAAAATTCGTCTCTGATGGAACGCACCTGGCCAGCGCTTCTGTTGATTGCCGGCCTCATCTCAGTGATTTATGCCAACAGCCTTTGGGGTGTCTTTCACTTTGACGACGGTTTCAATATCAAGGAAAATTTCAATCTCCGCCGCTTTTCACGGCTCAAGACGTATTTTCTCAACGGCAAACGGCCTCTGGCCTATTTCTCATTTGCCGTAAATTACCATCTGCACGGACTGGACATCACCGGTTACCATATCATCAACATACTGATTCATATGTTTGCTGCTGCGGCACTCTATTTCTTTCTCAAGGGCACCTTCAAGCTCTCATCCGTACCCGATTGGATCCGGCACAAGGCCCCTCTAATTGCGTTCATCAGCACGATACTCTGGGCGGTCAACCCCATTCAAACTATGGCGGTCACGTATATTGTCCAGCGCATGGCATCCATGGCGATCCTGTTTTATTTTCTCGCGTTACTCAGCTACCTCAAAGCACGGACTGCCGATTCCACAACACGCAAATGGGGATTTCTCGTTCTGACGCTCGCGCTTTATATCTGCGCAATCCTCACCAAACAGAACACAGCGATCCTGCCGTTTATGATCCTGATATACGAATTCATATTCTTTCAGTCCGCAAAAGTCTCCTTTTTCAAATGCCATTACGGAAAGATCGCCGGATGCATACTTCTTTTCATGTTTACTGCACTCTATCTGCGCTACGGTCTGCCCTTTCTGAGCGATCACACACAAGACAATGTCGAGCACAGCATGAAACTGCTCAACCGCCATCCCTTTACCATATGGGAAAGACTTCTCACTGAAACGCGCGTCCTCTTCACCTATCTGATTCTCTTTCTTCTGCCGATCGGTTACAATTCCCAATTCGAGGGAATGGGCTGCGAATGGAAAGGATTTTACTTTCGTCTGAATCTGGACCATGATTTCCTGATATCCCGCGGTTTTTTATCTCCACCCTCAACCCTGCTGTGTATTTTACTGATTATCCTTCTTACCGTATACGCGCTGACACATTTGCGTAAACGTCCAGTAATTTCTTTCTTCATCGTATGGTTCTTTGTCAACAGCGTGATTGAACACACGATTATCCCCCTGGCCCCGATCTACGAGTACCGGGCGTATCTTCCTTCCGTGACCTTTACGGTGCTGATTACACTGGCACTGGTCTACATGACAAAAGAGCGTGCCAGAGCCCGCTCGGTTATTCTTCTTACCGCTGTGGTTCTCTACGGAGCTCTGACTATTGGACGAAACGCAATCTATTCTGACTCCCTGCTCATGGCCAAAGACACAATTATAAAATCCCCGCACTTTACACGTGCATACATGCGGCTGGCCAATGCCTACATCAATCTGGATGAACGTGAATTCCCGGGCAGGAAACTTCTCGGGTTAAAAGCGATCGAAAAAGGACTGGAACATGCCGCTGAGAACAGACTTTCCAGAGGAAATCTGTTGCTCTGTAAAGCAACCATTCTCTGCGACCTGGAAAAAACAGAACCCGCGCTGGCCTGCGCAAAGGAAGCGTTCAATCTGCTGACGCACAAGGCGAAGCTCTATGTGCTTCTCGGCAGAATATACTCGCAAAAAAAAATGTACCGACTCGCAAGGGACTATTTTCTAAAAGCCTTCAAGACACACCCGACAAATATGATCGGTTGGGTTTCACAGCTGAATTACGCCACGTGTCTGAGGAACCTGGGGAACTATCATATCAGCAAGAAAATACTCCTCCGACTCAAAGAGGGTTTTCCGGAAGAGCAGATTGTCCTGGATTTGAACCTGGGCATCGTGGCTGCCAATCTGGGTGAAAAAAAGGCAGCCATTGAGTATTTTCAAACCGCGGCCAACCTGGATACAGCCATATATCAGGCAATAAAAAAGATCGGCATCAACCATCTGAGAATGGCACGGACAAGGCGCACCCCTGAAAAAGCCCGTGCCGGCGTGTGGATGCTTGAATTTTACCTCCATGCATTCCCGGATGACCCCGAAGTCTACAAACACCTTGGAGACAATTATGTCTGGTCTCACAACCTTGACAAAGCGGAAAAAATGCTCATCCAATCTCACAAACTTATGCCGGATGCTTCCGAAACCATCGAAGACCTGCTGTGGATTGCGGAGCAGCAGAAAAAAACCGCAAAAGTCCGCGCCTGGCTGAAAAAACTCATTCATGTCGTTACGTCTGATCTGGCAGCAGCTGAAAAAAAGGACAACACCCGAATGATTCGTATCTTGTCCGGCAAACTGAAAAATCTCAGGGAAAAAAATGCGGCTCACAAATAAAACATATATCCCGCTTGTGATACTCCTTGCATTTATCGGCTTTTCGGGTGTGGTCGTTCATCTCCGGAATTCGCACTATCACAGACAGATTGATCTGGCCAGGGCCACCATCCGTATCAATCCCAAAAGTTATAATTTTCTGAATGTCTGTGGCAGTTATTACCGCCGAACAGGAAACGTAACCCGTTCACGCAAATACCGCAACCGGGCTTTGAAATACGATCGGCGGGTGATTCAGGTCCGCCTGCTCAAAGCTATGATGCTGGAGGAAGCTGGTAAAAAGAAAGAAGCACTGGCCATGTATGAACGGTGCTTTATGGACGGGAAATATTCCCGCTATGCGGTACGCAAGCAAATACGGATCCACATGAATATGGGAAACCTGGACCGGGCAGAGGAAATCTTCACACTTTTTCTGCAGAATGAAAACGTAACCCGTTTCCCCAATTTTTTTCTCGTGGGTACTGAACTTTATCTGCGCAAGAAAGATAGAGATTCTGCAAAAATGTATCTTCGGATGGCACTGGATCGCCATCCCTGTACATCCAGTATCTGGTTTGAAATTGGTTTACAATGGAAACGGCTCGGGGACGTACCCAAGGCTGTTGCCGCGTATGAAGAATCATTACGCCTGGATCCCGACAATCATCGTTCTCAGAAAGAACTGGCACCGCTTTATATGGAAAAAGGCAAGAGGGGGCAGGCCATGAAACTTTTTCAAAAACTGATGGATGCAAACAAAGCGGGATTCATGGATATCCTGAACTTCGGGCGTTGCTATTCCGAGTCCAACCTTTTCATCATGGCTGCCGAACTCTACAAACAGGCTAATCTTCTCCAGCCGGCGAATTACCATGCGCACTTTAACCTCGGGGCGATTTACGTCAATAATTTCAAATGGTACGCAGAGGCTGCCGCAGAGTTCAGGAAAGCCTTGTACTTTTGCGATTCCGATGAAAAACGGAATATTCTGATCCGGCATATCCACCAGGCGGAAAAGATGGGAAGGGACTCCTTATGAGGGCTGCGTCCATTTTCTTCTTTTTCATACTCCTATTTTACGGATGGGTTTCTTTCCAGCGAAATTCGGATTATACTGACATAAAATCTTTATGGGAACCTGTTCTTACAGCGTTTCCGGACTATCCGAGAGCCCTCTCTATCCTGTCAAATTATCACATGATCAAAGGCCATCACGACAAAGCCCTTGATCTTGGTGAGAAGGCTATGCGGCTCCAGCCCTATGATGCGTCCATGTACCGGGCTGTCGGAAACATCTACAGCATGAAGCAGGAATGGAAGAAGGCCAGACCGTATTACCAGCAATCTACCATGCTGTTGAAACACTGGAAGGCCTTTGAACTCCTTTCCATCACATTGCTTCATTTGAACCATCCTGCTGAAGCACTTCGAACGGTTCAGAAATCCAGACGTCTTGAACCCTTGCGTCCGGCCACCGCACTACTGGAAGCCGGAATCCACCGTGTTCTGGGAAACCATACTCAAGTCGCCCGGTGCGTGGACGAAGCCGAATCCCTGGGGATCACAGCCAGCCGACACCGTCAAATTGGTGAAATTCTTTCCCGAATTAACAGACCCAAAGCAGCTGTTTCTTTCTTCGAATGCGCGCTTGAAAAAGATCCAAAGGATACAGCATCCCTGCTCGCACTTGGCAAATACAACCTGGATAAAAACCAATACAAGCAAGCACACAACTACTTTATCCGCATCCTCTCGATCAAACCGAACGACTGCAGGGCACGCCTTCTTATCGCAGAAACATTTCATCGCGGCGGACTCTATCGCAAGGCAGCAGAAATCTTTTCCGCGTTTGCCCTGCCGAACCGTACCACCCATTTTAACGCCGGGCTGAATTATCTCTATGCCGGTGATTCAGCCAATGCGATCAAATATTTCTCTCTTGTACTCGAGGCCAATCCGGAAAACCTGGACGCAACATTGAACATGGGGATCGCATTTATGATTGGAAACAAACTTGAAAAGGCATTGCCCTGGCTAAAAAAAGCCCGCAGAATGAAACCGGACTCTCCCAGAATCTGGACCAATCTTGGTGATTATTACTCGCGAAAAGGCGACCTTTCCCAGGCTCAGACATCTTTTCGCAAGGCAATTTTGCTTGATCCGGCCCACGTTAAAGCCCGGCTTATGTATGCCAATTTTCTATGTCGAAAGGTCCACAAAACACAGGAAGCCATCGCTGTTCTCAAGAAAGGGCTTGACCTTCTGAAAAACCCGGAAGAGAAAAAACAACTTCAAGATGAAATCTGGATAATCATGAATGCAGGACGGAAAGAAGATGAATAAAATCGGAACTCTTCACTCTTTACTTCAAACCCCTTACGCTCTCTTCCACCATGCGCGACATACTGATTGATACCAAACGATTCCACATATTACAACTCCCGGAAACTGACATCCAGCGTCTGTGCAGCATTCGCCCTTTTGTTCGTCAAACAGGCGACCAGCTTCGGCCCCCATGGCACATTGAAAAACGTCGAATACCTGATTTTCTGATTGTGTTTATCGGCAGTGGCCAAGGTGTGCTCCGTATGAATGATAAAACCCTTGAAATCTTCGAAAACGATGTTCTCTGGATTCCGCCGGACAAGCTTCACAGCATTTCCGGTACATCCGCAGTCATGCACTGTATTTACGTTCATTTTGATCTGTGTTTCGACCCTGTCCGAAGCCCCTGGAACGCTCATGTTCCCGGCGGAACCGAAGACATCAGCAACCTTAAGCCCATACTGCATCCCACGCTTGACGATCCGGTGTTGTCGTCATTGTCAGGATGTCTTCATATTCCCAACCGCATCGCGGTCAAGAAGATCCTCGAACAGATTTGCTATGAACACACCTTGAACAGCCCACATTCCCTGCTGCTGCTTTCCGGCCTGATGCTCCAGGTAATTGCTCACATCCTCAAAGGGCTGGATGAGAACAATCCAGCGGATTCGCAAACCTGGCAGAAAATGGAAATCGCTGCGCACCAGATATACGACAATGCCGACAACAAGCTTATTATCGAAGACCTTGCATGGGATTTTGGAATGAGCGCATCCCACTTCCGTAAGCTTTTCAAAAAGACTCATGGAAAGACTCCCCGGGAGATGCATAAACAGGCAACCATACAGAAAGCCGTGGAATTACTGATATACACCAATATGCACATTCATGACATTGCTGAGAAACTCTGCTTCAGCTCTGTGCACAGTTTTTCAAAGCTTTTCAAACGGGAGACCGGAACACCACCGGGAAAATTCAGAAAATCAGGGGGAATACGTCTGGATCAGACACGTTAACTCAGCAATCCTTCAATGATCAGGTCCGCGGCCTGATCTTCATTCAGTCCCCGTGACATAAGCGTTTCCAGCTGCTTACCGTCCACACTGCCAATAGCGGCTTCGTGCGTAACATGTGCCCGTGGATCCGTAACCTCCACAATGGGTACAGCCCTGGCCACAGCCTGGTCCTGGACAATCTCCTTGCAGTCCACGTGTCCGCGTGCAAAGGGCGCACTTGCGGTAAGCGTATTGTATATTTCGGCTCGAGCGCTTTCCCGCAATGCGATGTGCGAAGTCAGTACGCCCCTGGCGCCTGTTCCGGAAAGCCGCCCGGTCTCAGTAAGCTTGATTGTGTCGTCTTCCCTGCCGCTGACCCGTGCGACCATCTCCATCACCCCCTGCTCCAGTACTTCGGTCTCATAATCAATATCCATCCGTCCCACCCGGCCCTTGATCAGCTCAAATTCTGTTTTGAATTCCGCATGCTCACAGACCGTAACTCTAGCTTTGGGCACAACCAGGACACCGCCGCCGTCTCCGTGAACGTGCCTTTCAAAATACGAATACCTGGACCCCGGCCCAATGGTGAGCTCGGCGTTCATTCGGTGTTCGACATTAACTGCGTTCGGAAATGTACAGTGCGCGACAATCGACATGGCGGATTCTTCATGCGTGTTTACCTGAATGTCAATGGCCTGAATTCCGTCTTCGGGTATAAGTCCAAAACACATGTGCACAGGGTTCGTGATAACGGTTCCGGCTTTCAGGTTGATTTGCGCCTGAATACCGTTCTCCGTTGAATCCACATCCACAACCAGTCCGTCCAGTGTATGGGAGGCAACCACCTGGTTTCCGTGTATCACCAGATGAGCGGTGTCGTCATTGAGGTGATGGGAATCCAAATCTACAGAGTCAAGGATGTCTTTTATCAGTTCTTTTTCAGACACGCTCCTCTCCTTTCGGCCTGTTTTTGTGATCACAGGGGATACACTTGGTGCTGAAATATTTGGCAATGTCTTTTACAGGCCCTTTATCAATCACTCTTCCGCAGCACATCAGAAAGGCATGTTCGGATTCACGAAGAACAGTAACACTATGCGTTATCATCAGGATGGTAGCCCCCCTGGACTTCAGCAAGCGGATGGATTCGAATATCTTCTCCAAAGCCGCAACATCAATGCCTGAATCCGGTTCATCCAGAATGACCAGTTTGGGTTCCATGGCCAGAATCGAAGCCAACTCCACCCGCTTACGCTCGCCGCCGCTCAGAGTCCGGTCAACCGCCCGTTTCATGTATCGACCCGGATCCAAACCGACCGCGTCCAGACACTCTCGTATGGCCGCGTCAGTTGCGTCCTGCTTGCGGACGGAACTGCGGATAAAGCATTCCACACTCAGCCCTTCGAAACGGGCCGGTTCCTGCCAGCCAAGGGTTATTCCTTTTCCAGCACGCTCATCCACGGAAAAGCCTTTGATCGACTCCCCTTCAAACAGGATGTCTCCGTCATGGCCCCTGTAACCGGACAATCCCATGATCGTAGACGCCATCGTTGATTTTCCGGCCCCGTTCGGACCGATCAGCGCATGGATATGGTTGGACCACAGGTTAAGATTTACATCTTCAATAACGTTCTTTCCGTCAAGTGTCAGAGAAAGGTTTTGAATGGTCAAGAACTTCTTATCCGATTCGTTGTTCAATTCTGGTCTCCTTGCTACGCCAGCCTGGCCGCGAGTGTAATGGCCTGGACCAGGCTCTGTGGATTTGATATTCCCTTTCCGGCTCTGTCAAATGCGGTCCCGTGGTCCACGGAAGTTCGTATGATCGGCAGCCCCAGGGTAATGTTGACCCCGGAGACATTTGACCATTCATCGGATTCGCGCTGGTATTTAAAACTGTGAAACTTGAGTGCAATATGTCCCTGGTCATGGTACATGGCTACCAAACCGTCAAAGAGACCGGCTTCCAACTTTGGAAATATCGTATCCGGCGGTAGTGGTCCTGTCGCATTCATTCCATTTGCAACGGCTTGCTCAATCGCAGGTATTATTTCATCTATCTCTTCCGAACCGAAGAGACCGTTTTCTCCGGCATGCGGATTCAATCCGGCCACAGCGATGCGCGGACTGGATATTCCCAGTTTCACCAAAGCGTTGTGAAGAATGGAAATCACTTTAACGATTCGATCCTTACGGACTCGACGGCACGCATCCCGAAGCGAACAATGCGTGGAAACGTGCGCAACCCTCAGGTTTCCGTCCACCAGCGTCATAGCAAAATCCGAAGTCTGCGTCATTTCCGCAAAAATTTCCGTGTGCCCGGGATAGTTGTACCCCGCAAGATTCAGCGCTTCCTTGTGTATGGGCCCGGTTACGGTCGCGTCAATTCTGCGGTCCAGCGCCATCTGAATGACACGGGTAATATATTCAAAAGAGGCGGTTCCGCACATGGCCGAAACCGCTCCGTATTCCAGCTTGTTCAGGTCCACATTCTCCAAATCAATCAAATCCAGGGTCCCGGCAGTAAACCGTGCCTCCGAAGGGTCTTCAACAACATGGATATCCAGTTCTACTCCTGCAATGTTTACAGCCTCTCGAATCACACCGGCGTCAGAAACAAGAAGCGGACGACAGATCGTGTATACCTCTGGAAGACTCATCGCTTTACAGCAGATTTCAGGACCAATGCCGGCCGGATCTCCGGAGCTGATTCCAAGTAACGGACGTTTTTCGTCTGTCATTGTACATTCACCATGTTTTGAAAAAAAAGAATGACCGTCCTGCCGTGCTTCTCACTCATCCGGTCTCTTTCAATTTCCTGCGCAGCCGCAAGAAATAGTCCACGCCAGACCCTATAGTAAAAAGGGTAACGATCAGCATAATATAATTCGCAGCCTGATATACGTGTTCGGGGTAATTGGGATAGAAATCAAAGTACACAATAGTCATCAGTGTAATTGCAATAATGGCTGTTGCCTGCAATACGGCTTTGATTTTTCCGCTGATCTGCGCCGCAAAGACAATCTTGCTATTCATTGCCACAATCCGCATGGATGTGACCATACAGTCCCGGTAGAAGCATAATGCGAAAAACCATACGTCGATCAACCCGGCCTTGACAAAACAGAGGAAAAGCGTCAGCCGAAAAATTCGATCAGCCAGCGGATCAACGATTTTCCCAAAATCCGTAACCATTTTCTTTTTTCGTGCAAGATGTCCGTCGACCATATCCGTAATTTCAGAGAGAATAATCAGAACCAGAACCGCAATCCGCGCAACCAGACTTGGAAGGAAAAAAAGGTAGAGAAAAAAAGGGGTCACCACGATTCGCGATATAGTCAGCATGTTGGATATATTGTATACTTTCATTACCGCGCTAATACTCCCTGAATACGGGTTGGGCCTTAATTTCCTGAAGAATCTGCCCGACGTGCTGATACCGGTTGTTTGGATCTTTTTCCAGCATTCGACGGACAATCTGTTCCATGCCCACGCTCACATCGCCCCGCTTTATTTTCGGCGGCTTGGTATACAGCTGTTTTCGCAGTACGTCTTTTTCGTGCGATGCGGCAAAGGGAAAGACGCCTGCCAGAAGATAATAAAAGACAATCCCCATTGCGTAAATATCTGTACGGTTGTCGATACGTTTATTCTGTATCTGTTCGGGAGCCATAAAATTCCGGGTGCCGGTTACAGATCGTCCCCAGAAAAGCCACCGTTCCCATCCTTTGCGTGCGTTGGCAAAATCAATCAGACAGACCGTCCCCTCTTTGGAGATCAGTATATTCTCCAGCTTGATATCCGCATGGACCACCCGTTTGCTGTGCACATAGGACATAACCGCACAAAGATTCATAAAGATCTTTTTCATGCTCAATCGAACCGTCTCGGGATCGTCCACAAAAACTCGTTTCAGTGTTTCACCCGGGAAATATTCCTCTACCAGACAAAAATGTTTATTGTCTTCCAGCAGATCAATGATGGCTGGAAGTCCCGGATGATCCAGATCCTTGAGTATTTTATATTCGCGCCTGGCGTCAGAAACAGCCAGGGCTCCTTTTTTTCCAACCTGCTGAATGACTTTGCAGGCCACACGCAGATTGTGATCCGAGATCGATTCCGCCAGGTACACCGTGCCGAAACCACCCTGTCCGATTTTCTTACGAATAATGTAAGTACCCAGTTGTTTGTTAATCAAATCCATACTTAGAAGAGCCTCAGGCGCCTGAATTCTTTGCTTGCCTTATCCATTGTTTTGGCTATGGTAAAAACCTTGTCCAGCTTGGTAATACTGAAGACTTCCAAGAGTTCTGGTTTAATCTCACATAATACCAGTTTGCCCTTCATGGACGCAACTTTTTTATGAAGCGCCATCAGCTTTCCAAGCACTGCGCTGGAAAGGTAATCTACATTCAGAAAACTGATAATCAGTTTGGTTCGAAAGTTCTTTTCTACCAATTCCATAATTCCGTCATAAATCTTGCTGATATTCGTTTCATTCAGCAGGCGAGTCTTGGTGAAATTGATAATCGTAACATCTCCGTCTCTGTGCGCAACAAAATATTTGCTCTCAGCCATAATCAATCCCTTCAGGTTACTTTGCAAACAATAACAGTCCAGTCGTCCCGCTGGGGAACATCCCCGCTGAAAACCTCCACACTTTTGACAATCGTTCGAATAACTCCTTCAGCCGTTTCACCTGTATTGTTTCGGATGATGTCCATAATGCGTTCCCTTCCAAACGGCTGATTGTCCGTGTTCATAGCCTCAAAAATGCCATCCGTAAACATCACCACAACATCCCCAGGTTCAAGCCTCCTTTTCTCGGAAACCGGAAACGGAACATCCGGCATGGCTCCGAGAATCATACCCGTACTGTCCAACTCAATAAATGTATCCGTTGCCTTCTTGTAAATCATCGGCGCATCATGACCGGCACTTGAGTACGCGAGCGTCTTGTCACTCGAATCAAGAATACCAACAAGCATGGTCATAAAGGTGTCGTCTTCAAGATCGCGCTCAAGAATAGTATTCACATTGCACAGCACCTTTTCAACATCATCCGAATCATAGGAAAACGCATGAACCAGCGCCCGTGCCGTTGCCATCTGAAGCGCGGATCCAACACCATGTCCGGAAACATCTCCGACCGGGATCAGCAGGCGTTTCTCATCCAGCTGAATAAAGTCAAAATAGTCCCCGCCGGTCTCATCACAGGCACGGTTCCAGCCCCGAATATCAAACCCGCTGATCGTCGGCGGGGTGTCCGGAAGCAGAGATTGCTGAATTCGTCCGGCAATATCCATCTCACTTTTGAGTTTCTGTTTTTCCACATACGATTCAATCAGCTCAGCATGCTCCAGCGAAACACCGGCCTGGCTGGCAAGCGTTCCAAGCAGGAATTCGTCATATTCACTGAACACGCCGTTATGCCCTTGCTTGTTCATCACCTCAATAACGCCCACAAGTTTGTCCTGAAAGCTGACCATGGGCATACAGAGAATTGAACGGGTACGGAAACCGGTCTGCTTGTCAAACTCCGGGTTGAACCGACTGTCCTCATATGCGTCTTCAATATTAACCGTCTTTCTCGTCACAGCCACTTCACCGGCAATTCCCTTGGCCACAGGGAAGCGAATCTCCTCGATTTCAAGATCGTGCGCAATTTTGCTCCACAACTCCTTTTTCTCCTCGTCGTAGAGAAAAAGACTGCAGCGCTGCGCACACATTACATCTCGGGTTCGATCCATTATCAGGCTGAGCAACCGCGTAAGATCATCTTCCGCTGCCATGGACTTGGCAATGTCCAGCACTGCTGAAAGATCCGCTACCTTTCGCCGTAAGTCACCATTACCCTTCATCTGCCACCTGTATCTTCTGCATATAATTTTGAAGAATCAGCTGGGCCGCGGCATCGTCAATATTCTTTTTCCGTTTTTTTGCCTTTACCCCTGAAAAAGCCAAACCGCGGTCCACCATAGCCGAACTCAACCGTTCATCCTGATACACGACCTCTGCACCGGTTTTCTGCTCAAGCTGCTCACCAA
This sequence comes from uncultured Planctomycetota bacterium, assembly GCA_964524955.1. Lineage (GTDB taxonomy): Bacteria > Planctomycetota > CAZGEP01 > CAZGEP01 > CAZGEP01 > CAZGEP01. The sequence continues at coordinate 43,941 of CAZGEP010000014.1, forward strand.
ACTTCCGGGTCTCCTCGGCCTTGAATCCCTCAGATCCATCCATATTCCTGGGCAGTCCAAGCACAATGGTCTCTGCATCGTATTCCGAAAGAATCGATGCTATTTCTGTAAACGCTGTACCGTCCCCGCGATTTTCTATAATTCCCACAGGCTGCGCCGTAATCCAGAGCGGATCCGTAACAGCAACGCCGATGCGTTTCTCTCCAAAATCAATACCAATTATCCTGGGTCTCTCCACTCTATTTCACTCGCTTCCAAAATCTTCGTTCCAGCATCAGACACAACACATGATACACCGGCTGCTGCCTTTCCTGAATCAGCCGGGTCTCAGTACCTGGAACCTTCACGCAGCATTCAGCTCTTTCAGCCAGCCTGCCACCGCGTTCTCCGGTCAGGCCAAACGTATCCAGCCCGAATACCCGTGCCGTGACACAGGCATTAACGACATTGGATGCGTTTCCACTCGTACTGATTCCGATAAAAACATCACCGGAATTCCAAGTCGCATAAAGTTCCTGTGCATATTCCATGTTCGGCCGAATGAAGTCGTTTGCCACGGCTGAACTCAGGCTATGATTCAGGCCCAGAACCAGGCACGCAATTCCCTGCTCCAGGCATTCGGCAATGGCCTTGCCTTCCGGATACCGGTTCAGACGTTTTCGTTCCAAAGCCTTTAGTGGACGCTGCATCTCAAACGACTTGCAGAGTTCGCCGGCAATATGCTGCGCATCCGCCATGCTTCCACCGTTTCCGCATACGATCACCTTTTTCCCTGCCAGATGCGCTTTGACAATCGAGAAATACATTCTGAAAAGCGGCACAGCCACATCACGTTCAGCCATATACGGATACCGACTGATATTTTCATTAAAAATCCGTACCGAACCGCTGTCAGGCCGGCAGGTTTTAATTCCCAAACCTGCAAGGATTTCGTTGCCATTGGTTTTCATATATAACCGCTTAAATTACTTCAAATTACAGAACCAGGTGACACACAATCAAAGAAAGGTTAATTTTATACACGAAACCACAATAGTCAAACAAAAGTTTACCAAAAAAGGCTTGACTACAGCGTCCAGAACATATAATCATACAGACATTCTGAAAGTACCCGTAGCTCAACTGGATAGAGCGTCTGGCTACGGACCAGAAGGCTGAGGGTTCGAATCCTTCCGGGTACGTATAACAAATCAACCGTCAAGTCACTGTTTATCAGGGTTTGGCGGTTTTTTAATGATTTAAAAAACTCTGCAGTAAATCAGAAAAAAGCCATTTTTTACCATATTTTACCATAAAATACAATAAAAAGTGTTGCAGAATTACTGCACCTAAAAAAAGAAAAAAATGAGCTCTAATGAGCTCTTATGCGGTGCAGACTGAAAATACAGGAAGGTTATCAGCAAGTTTTTTCTGTCTTTCGGGTGAATCGTGGTCATAAATAGCCGTTGTTTTGGCTGAAGTGTGCCCTAATTCGCGTTGAACATATTCAACCGGGATTGATCCAGAATCACGAATAAGGGTTGCGAAAGTATGCCTAAGTGTATGCGTGCAAATATCTTTTCTACCGATTTTTTTACCTATTGCCTTAACAGATACCCGGACACGATCACGATTGAAAGGCCTGCCCTCCCGATTGAGAAAAATAAAATCATTAGTATTACAACGCCATATTTACTAAAGTTATCCGGTTAAGTTGACGATAACT
>CAZGEP010000015.1:0-44921 GCA_964524955.1 uncultured Planctomycetota bacterium
AAAAGAAGCCCTATGCCGTGGCTGCCTGCCTGATTCTGCTTGTCATGATCGTACTCTCCCGGATGGCCAACAGCCGAATTGAAAAGAGTTGCGACCATGCGATCCAGGCAAAAACCACGATTGATTCCCTGATTCGTTCCAATAAAAGCATGCTGGAAAACGCCAAGGCAGAAACCGCCAAAAAGGAGGGATACCTCCGGTTTCTGACCAAAATCGGGGCATCGAAATACAAACTTCAAAAACTGTACAATGTTATTACCGACTCCCTGAACAAAGAGCCGAACGTCTGGCTGGACAGCATTAAAATCAAACCCCTGAACGAAAACGCATCCGATGCAGACGTCCGGAAAACCGTTGAACTCGCAGGTCGGGCACAGCATCTGGACGGGAACGGATATGATCACATCAAATCATTTGAGAAAGCCCTTAGTAAAGACATGAACATGCCGGAGAGTATTATTCGAGCAATTGACATTGAAAAAATGGAAATGAAGAAAACAAAGGTCACGGTTGTTGAAAAACCCAAACCCCAGTTTAAGAAAGACCAGATTGATTCCAGGGATAAACTTGGACTTCGACGCTACGACAGACTGATGAACATTCTCAATTCCATCAAAGATATCAAGAAGCGGTACTTTCACTTCCTGATTAATGTGGAAGTCGATCTGTCCGGCCAAAAGAACAAAACAAAAGAACCGGCATCCGAAACGCCGGAGACACCCGACACAGGTAACCCCAGACCGGATACGCAACCCGCATCCGGTGATGGTATCCCGATGTAATCTTTTTTAATGATGGAGTAATTGACGTGAGTATCCACAGAAGTTTTAAACAAGGCAGCGGTATCCAGCGACACAGGAATGTTCTTACGCGCAAGGAGAGAGTTGAAAAGCTCTTAGCCGAAGAGAAATGGACAGAAGAAGAAGGCATCTACGGTCTGCCCAAAGTAAGAAACATCAAACCCAAGGCCGGTAAGAAGAAGAAAGACGAAGAAGAAACGGAAGAAGGTACCGAAGAGACAGCCGAAACAGCTGCCACAGCGGAATAACACTGCTATCCCACGCAGATCTATCGATGATTCTTCTCATCAGGTATTTCGTGAAACCACTCGCCTGATCCCAATCAATAGTAAAGCAGCATTCTTCTCAATTCCTTTTTCAGGGAGCGATCGTAATGAGATTGATTATTCAGAAAGACAAAGAAGCTGTCGGCAAATGGGTGGCTGGATACGTGGCCGCCACTGTCCGCAAATTCAATCCGGATGAAAACAAGCCGTTTGTCCTGGGGCTGCCGACCGGCTCCTCGCCAATCCCCGCCTACAAGGAGCTTGTCCGGATAAATAAAGAGAAATTGATTTCCTTCAAAGACGTGGTCACATTCAACATGGATGAATACATCGGGATCCCCGAAGACCACCCGGAGAGTTACCATTCATTCATGAACACTCATCTCTTCGACCATGTGGACATCAAAAAAGAAAATGTCAACATTCTCAATGGAAACGCCCCTGATCTTTTCAAGGAATGCCAGGAATATGAAGACAAGATCAAAAGCTACGGCGGTATCAAACTCTTCCTCGGCGGTATCGGCCCGGACGGACATATCGCGTTCAACGAACCCGGCTCTTCCCTTGCCTCACGTACACGGGTCAAAACCCTGACCCATGACACCATTATCGCAAACTCCCGTTTTTTTGATAATGATATCAACAAGGTTCCAAAGACGGCGTTGACTGTAGGAGTGGGAACCGTGCTTGATTCGGAAAAGGTTCTGATTATTATCACAGGGCACAACAAGGCCCGGGCACTTCATATGGTTGTTGAAGAAGGTGTCAATCACATGTGGACTGTATCCGCTCTTCAGATGCATCCCAAGGGAATCATTGTCTGTGATGAAGAGGCCACCGAAGAGCTTAAAGTCGGTACCGTAAACTACTTCAAGGATATTGAGAGGGATAACCTGGACCCGTCGAACATGCTCAACCAGTGATTCGACCGATGTCTTGATTCGCCAGTAAATGGATGTAAGAAAGCCTCTGTTCGCAGAGGCTTTCTTACATAATCAGCCGTCTGGCAACGATTCCTTTTGGGAACCAGCGCAGGTTCAAATCGCGTCTTCAAATCTCTGTTTAATATACTCTTCAGGAACGCCGCACAGTCCGACACCCGCAAGGCTCCCTGTATGAATCCTTCCATCCGTTACATTAAAAACATCCGGGTATTCATCCTCCAACTCCTGGTTGGCCTCAGGACAATATTGACGTCCGTTCCCCTCAACAGCCGCTGCAGTCGGAACATGAGCCGCCAGGCTGGCCGACTGCATGAAACCGGCTGCCAAACAGGTCAAATCCTGTACACAAAGAAATCGATTGCGCTTTTGAGCAGCAGCCCCCATAAGCAGCGACTGTGATTGCCCCTTGCAGGCTTTCAATGCAACACCCGAGTACCCCATCTCCTCACTCAACAGCAAGCTCTCATACCCGTCAAGCGACTCGTCAATCACAACCGGTTTTATCGCGCTTGCCGCGTGTACCTTATTTTCCGGGAAGGCCTTCAGGTTCCGGTGGGTGGGTTGTTCAATGTATTGGATTCGGTCAAATGCAACGGAGGACTTCTCTTTGATTTTTGATAAAAATTCGAGCAGATAATCCACATGGTCACACTGTTCATTAAAGTCTAGGGAAAACTGCCAGTTCCTTGAACAGCTCGCAGAATCCACTTGATCGGCAATTCGGTTTACCGCGGCCACCCGATCAATATCCCAAAACAAGTCTTTGCCGTTCAGTTTAAGTTTCAGGTGAGTTAACCCATCCGCCAGGATCCACTCCTCCAATGTCTCCGGCCGGCCGTCTTGAACACATTCGTCTACATCCTTGTCTGTCAGTGCGTCCAATGCACCAACAAGGTGATACAGGGGAATCTGCGCTTTGGGGTTCTTCAGAACATATGGCTCAATGTATTCGTCCCGGTAATCTGCATCAAGGTAATACGCCAGATCATGATTCACATATTCGACACCGTATGCGCCGTAACAGTCAATATAATTCGCGCGTCCGAATCCGTCGTGAATTGCAGCATCAAAAGGGCTCGCAGCCACAAGTCCGGCCATTAGCGGAATGGCAATCTCCAGCCCCATCTCATTCTGTTCCACCTGGATTTCACGTTCAATCCAGGACTCAATCAGAACGCCCCAGTCCAGCGGGTGAAGGTATTCGCCTCCACTCAAATCCGCCAGTTCGTCAGAAAGCGTCAAAACCAGCCGATCCATGGCTGCAACCTTCTTTTCCTCTACGATTTCGTTTCCAGGAAAGGACCAGCCGATACCCCGGGTCATAGCTCCATATCCCACGGCTTCTCGAAACTTCCGGTTCTGGACACGAACGGCCACCTCCATGACGGCCGTATCTGTATTCACACAGTTCCCGAACTTCATAGGGGTTCGATACGTATACCGGCTGAGTTTTGTCCTGACATCCAGCACTTTCACATCTGTTGTTTTGGGCATATTCTGGTACTCCGAAAAGGATGTATCATACGGCGGAATCAATTGCGGCTGCAAATACTATTACGTGATTCGTTATCCCTGTAACTATAAAAACATGTTCGGGAAAATCAAACCGTTTTCCGAAATGGTTGGTTTTAGCTTACGTTCTACTGAGTCCTCTTCGGACATATTTCCGGATCAGTTCCGTGTACCACGCTTCCAGACGGGAGGTTGATTTCGAGAGATCGTGTCGGCGAACCACCCGTTCACAGGCGTTACGGATAAGACGTGTACGTAAATCTCCGTTACGCAGGACTCGATCGATTGCATCGGCCAGGGCCCGAGGTTCAGCTGGCGGCACCAGTAATCCGGTCCGTTCGTGATCGATAAAATCCGGAATCCCTCCGGTTCTGGAAGCAACAACTGGAATGCCACAGGCTGCGGCTTCCAGCAGGATATTGGGAATTCCCTCTCGGTCACCACCGGCTGCCGGTACAGACGGGACAACGAGTACCGCGCTTTTCTTTAATTCAGTTCGTATTTCATCCGGAGAAATCCTGCCCGGAAATGCAACGCGCCCCGGAAGCAGCCCTGCAGCGTATCGGCTCAGTCTTGGACGAAGACATCCCTCACCGGCCATCACCAGTGAAACATCTCTGTTGCGGTTTTTCAGGATTGCACCGGCTTCAATCAAATAGCGGTATCCCTTTTTAGCAACAAAGCGCCCCGCAGACAAAATTCGAAACGCATTCACCGGTTTGGTTGACGGTACATTCTTCGGAACAGGCAATCCGTGATACCTGCGAACGACCATGGAATGGCATTGTTTCGGCAGCTGGCGTACAAGACAGGCAAAAAAGTAATCCGAACACACAGACACGCCCATACAACTTTGCATGATTCGGTCAAAACGAAGTCCGGAATTACAAATATCCCAGGCATGCGCGGACACGCAATAGGGAATGCCGCTCAGTTGTGAAAGCACACAGGACACTACCGCGGGTACATGCAGAAATTGACCGACAATAAGGTTGTATCCGGATCCGCGAATACCATCCGCCCAGTGCAGAGAGGAAAGAACACCCGGCAGCGACCGGAAAAAAACCTCGGATACACCGCCGCAGACTTCCATTGCGGTTTTCAGTGCTTCGCGCGCAGCCCCAGGGGTGTTCACCACACGCAGAATACCCGAAGCAATCGATCGCGAAAAACATCCGCCGGATCGAACGGTGGCAATATCCACCGTATGACCGGACTGAACAAGACCATCGATCTCACGGATAATAAACCGTTCCCACACCGGCGGATACGAACTCAGTACGTACAAAAGCTTCAATTCGTTCTCCAGATAACATACAGGTGTTTGCCCCTGCAATTCTCTTTTTCAAGATGAAGCAAACACAACCCGCATGGTTCCCTTTTGTTCTTCGGCAGTGATATCCGGAGGCAGCATCCCTTTTCCGAATATGCGATTCTTTCTGAAAAAATTTAAAATAGTTTCCTTGGAATTTTTCTTTTCTAAGGATTTCATGATAATGCTTATTTTCGGATCATGATCCGCGTCCTTTATCTTTAAGTCAATGATTGAAAGGCTTTGCGGCAGGGTTGCGAGCGACTCGATCCGTTCCGACCATTTCCAGCCCCCATCAAAGATCCGTTTGGATACAATCAAACGCGATTTATAAAAATCACGCAGGATCGGAAGGTAGTCTTCCTCCTTCAGATTGTCCCGGCTTCCGAGTGATGATTCAACCATTAATTTCTCAATAAAATACTTCTCAGAATAATACCGAACATACAGGTAGAATTGCATCTTGATCAGGTGTTTGGCGTTCTTATCGGGAACAACTGCAATGGTTTTAATAAAAACATTCTTATCGTATTCTTCACACCATTTCAGGAATTTTACAACATTGACGAATGATATTCGAACATCAACGGTCACAAAAAGCCTATGATAAAATGCTGTTTTGCTTTGAACCACGCCCTTGGTAAAGGACTTGACATCCCCCCCCACAGCGAATAACTTTGTCTTAACTGTTTTGAGAACTCCATCTACATGGTCTCTTCGAACGGTCTGCTTTAAATACGGAATACTTTGTTTTCGACATGTCTGTATTTCCTGTTTTAGTTTCTCGACATCTACCTCCGAACCTCTTCTTTGAGGTGTACAGGAAGCAACAGCGCATAGAATCCCGACAACGACTAATATTTTCATCTTCACTGATCAACTCCTCTAAAATAACTTTTCACCTGTTTGCCTGGGATCCTACCAGAGGATTCCTGGTGCAGGGATACACGATCCAGGCTCATCCCGTTATCGGGATGAATACACCTTTAAAACATTCTTCATTTCTGGAAACGCTACCCTCTCAATGACCTCACCCAGTGTCAACGGTGGAGGATCAAAAAGAAAGCCATTGCCGTTACATTTCGTACATCGTGTCTTGATGAATTTTTCCTCTTTCGTTTCTTTATCCTTAACCATTTGAAGTGCTGTACCCGTTCCCTGGCATTTGGGACAGCGATACCTGGACTTGGGATTGACCCACCGACCTTTGTACGCAATGTAATCACCGAGTCTCTGATCCGGTGAAATCCAACGTCCGTCCAGATAGATATGTTCCGTACGCCCCATCATGACCGGTAGTCGATTAAACAATTCCTTTCCAAATGTATCCGCGTTGGCCAGGGCCTCAAAGACCACGTAATAAATCAATGCAATCTCGGGTTTAAAATCCTGACCACTTACCCAGTTGACATATGCCGGCAGCTCTGAGATCTCTCCGGATGCCACCTTGTTCACATACGCGTTATTGAGGTTAATATATGCCGGAACCTGTACTTTGAGAATGCTCTTCTCCTGAACCGTCTTTTCCAGTACAATCTTAGACGCGCCGGCATTAATTCGAACCATCATAACATAGGTGTTTCCTTTTTTGTATCCGGTCCCAGGTGTTTTTTTTCTGAGGTAGAGCTTTTCATCGACCAGTTGAATATTATATACAGTCTTGTCTCGAAGAATAATCTGCCTGTTGCTTCCGGCGTCCAGCATACAATCCGTCTTGAAGCGCTTGAGGAAATGCTTGCGGATATCCTGCTCGTATTTACCGCCGTCGAAGATGTTCACCTCGGATCGCAACATAATCATGGACACGGCCCGAAGCTTTTCCATCTCTTTTTCCACATCCCAGGATTCAAAAATCTTTCGGCAGATATCCCGCACAGATTCCGCGGTCTCGGCGTATTCGAGCATGAACGGGTATTTCTGGAAATAGTCTTCCATCACGTCCGCCATGGCATCGGCTTCATCTGTGTTGCTTCCCGCGGCAGCCGAAATCAACCGCCGCTTCAGGTCCGATATCAACGCCCTGGAGCATTCTTTTTTCATGCGGGTATAGAGCTTTCGATACATTTCGGTTCTAAATGTATATTCGTTTTCACAAATGGCCTGCGCTCTGCTTTGAAGATTGCCTTCCTTGAACGGTTTATATGAAATCTTATCTGATGCGAGATCTGCGGCAGTACGAATCCTTCGAAGTCTTTCTTTCTGTTTGTCGGTCAAATCAAGCGTTTCAACTTTTTTGATTTCCTTAGCCATTTCCCTCATCTCAAACATAAATTTAGCCTTGTCAATCTTCTGTTCCAGCTGAGTCAGCACAACGCCGTTGGGCGTTATATCCATGTCTCCGGCTTTGGATTTCACCCGTTCAATCTGCTGGTCGATATATCCGCTGATTTCCTTGATATGACCGTATCGCTGTCTGGCTGTATTCAAATATTCATACTTCTTGATCAGACTGAGGAATTCATCCGCCATCTTCCCTTCAATCTTATCCCGCACATCCGTAATGTAATATTCCAGATTATGGGCTTTCCCGGAAACATCCTCCTTACCAGCTCTTTTCCAAACCGCACCGGCTTCTCCCAGTCGTTCGGGACGCGAGAGCACGGTAATTTCACTGTCGGCTACATCCAGATCTCCAGCCTCAATTTCGAATTTATCACTCGCATAAAACACAGAGCAGGACGATGTTTCTTTCTCACCGTTTCCGCCAATAACCAGTTTGTTGCTTTGGGTTCGCAGCACAACAATCACTTTGGGGAATTCAATCAGTACGTCCGGTTTCTTTTTCTCCTGCGTCTTCTTTTCTGTCTGGGTTCCGGCCTGAATCTTGATCTTCTTTTTATCCGCATCTCTGCCGCATCCGACAGCAAGAATGCAAAGTACAGTCGCTGCGAGTATGATTCGCATCCGGTTATGCTTCATGAGCGTTCACATCCTTTTCAAAGGACAGGCATCCCGTTAAACGTAGTACACCAATGACCAGCAATACCGCAAATGCAACCGACGGAAGATAGATTCGGTGCTCAAAGACCGGCGCCAGCGGAAGAAAGGTGGATTCAATAATTGAATTGATAAAATACCACAGAATAAAAAAACAAAAAACCGGTCTGCTTCTGCGACAACGCACTGCGTATATCAGTACGCCAATCAGGATCACAAGGCAGAAAAACGTAGACACGGGATCAAAGAGTCCGTGGGAAATCGGATAATCGTAATCTATATTCAAGCGAATATGCAGCCCCAATGTTTCGGTGTACCCCAGCGGCATTACGAAAAGCAGAAAATAATGCACAAGCACTCTCCATTCCGTCATAATCCGCTGTCCCATGGTAAACGGTTTATCGTGATACATTTTCATGATATCAAATATATTCTGTTCCCCCTTGAAACCGAAAAACGACAACCCGTTGTTGATAAAATAGACAATCGCTCCCAGCAGTATGATTGCGCTGATCACGTACTTTCCATATCTTCGAAAGAAACCAATATCCGCCTGATGAAAGAAGATCAGCTCATATGCAACCACGGCCAGCGGAAACAATGCCGTATTTTCCTTGGATCCCACAGACAGAAAATAAAAAACAAACGTCATTATCAGAAAAAGCCGTCCCTGTGCCGGGCCTTGCGCGGTACGAAACCGCGCGTACATATAAAAAGCCATCAGGTAAAACATGCCGGCCATGGATGCCATCCGCTGGACAATATACGTTACCGCCTGAGTCTGAACCGGATTCAGTGCCCACAAAACGCTTGAAGACAGCGCGATAATAAAGGCGTATTTTCCGTAGCGCTCTCTTACCGACGGAAGAGTCAGTGTCCGGTAAACAAAGAGATACATGAAGAACGCGGCCAGGATGTGAATCGCCACATTGAGGATATGAAACCCTGTCACATTCAGACCTGAGAGAGAATAATTTATCCAGAATGTAAAATAGGAAACTGGCCGTTTGGCATGGGTAACATACCAGCCCAGTCTTGAGAATTCCCGTATCCTGTAATTCTGGATAATATTGTGCGTATCGTCAAAATGAAAAGCCGCATCAAAGCTGTTGGAATAAACAGCAACAACCGCCAGGGTAATCAGAAACAGAACCTTCCATCGGGGCCATTCCGCAGATTCTTGAGCAAGGGAGCTTTCTACGGGTGTACAGGCTTCACCGGTCATTGGTATCACTCCGGAAGCTCGACAAAGAATTCGGTTCCCTTTCCCAACTCGCTCTCCAGCCAGATTCTACCGCCATGGCCGGTCTCAACGATTTCCCGGCAAATGGCCATTCCAAGCCCGGTTCCTGCGCTGTGATTTTCCATACTCTCAATCTGCTCAAACTTGCTGAATACCTTATCGATATTCTCTCTGGCAATTCCGATCCCTGTATCCCGGATGCAGATGTGTACCACGCCTTTTCCGCTGTCGGATTCCTTCTGGAGCAGACTCCTTACGGTAATACATCCCTGTTCCGGAGTAAATTTAACGGCATTGGAAAGAATATTAATCACCACCTGCATGATTCGGTCGTTATCGCACCGGACATTCGGAAGATCAGCGGCCAGTTCCGGCACAATGTCAATTTCCTTTTCATTGGCTTTGGCGGAAACGCTGCTGATGGAGCGTTTGATAATCGCGTTAATATCGTTCTGCTGAAATATGTATTCCATTTTCCCGCTTTCGGCCTTGGACAAATCCAAAATGTCGGTAATCAGTCTGGCCAGCCGGTTTCCCTCGCTGAGAATCACGTTCAAGAACTCTACTCTCTCCTCTTCACTGTCGATCATATCTTCGCTCAGCAGGGCTTCGCTATAACTGATAATCGACGAGAGAGGTGTTCGCAGTTCATGCGAAACCAGGGAAATAAAATCATCCTTCATGGCGTCCACTTCCCTCAGCTTGGCCAGTTCTCTGGACATTTCCAGGTTCCGGCACAAAATGACATATCCGGTTTTGTCTCCACTCCAGGATTTCATAACCGAAACCGTGATGCCCAGGTAGATCTTTGTCTGGTCATTCAGTTCAAATACAATCTCCTGTTCGGCCTCATGCCGTATGGTGTTGCGAATACTGTTAATCAGGGTCTGGATGATATTGGATGGATTTTCCGGGATGACCTCAAAATACGGTTTTTCCAGGACATCCGCCTTTTTTACATTAAAGAGAACTTCCACATTGCTGTTGATTACCGTAATCCGACCGTCCAGGTCTATGGAAAAGACAGCGTGCGGAATATCTTCCAGAATGTTGGAAAGCATGGACTGCGAATCCTTGATCTTCTGGTTCAGATTCAACTTCATCAAGGCACTCGATATTTCCATGGAAATAATCAAAAGCGCAGCCCTTTTGAGTTGGGAAAAGACATTCTCGGCAAAACCAACCCAGAGCGCAATCACCCCCAGCCGTTCGTCTCGATAGATCAGCGGAAGTATAATGACCGACCGGATGTCTTCATCATCCGCAGTATCCACGGGTATGAGCGACGGCTCCGCGTTCGTAAAGGACCAGTCGAGAATATCTTCTTCTACTTGCAGTGTTTCCGGACACATCTCCCGGTCCAATTCAAGACGCCCGTTATCCGTAACCAGATATATTCGATGATACTTAAAATCCGTTACTGCGTCCAGAAGTCCTTCCGCAACATCGAACATTTCCTGAATCTCATTGGTATGACCGAGTCTCTTTGTATCCTTGATACAGGATATAATACTCTTTACCGCATCCTGTTCCAGGTTGATGGTAGTCTTTTTAGCAGTCTGATTCATTTGAGTGCGGTCGTTTGTGCTGGTTCTGGTACGATGCCGTTCCGACGATCCTAACTTTCAATCATATCAAGGAATTCCTTGGCACGGGACAACTCACTCATGGTCTCTTCCATGACCCGGTCCATAATTTTCAGAGAAAAACCCAACTCCTTCCAGACCTTTTTTTCCATGACAGGTATCTTTTGGTCTCCTCCGCTTCCAATGTTCAGTGAACGCGCTATAATATCACCGACATGAACCACGTAGGTATACTCCTTATTTCCCCGGGCCTTGAGCGGGAGATGGTGACACCGCACCGCCTCTTGAAACGGCTGGGGAAGTTTCCACTTATCCATCAGCCACAATCCGATCCGATCGTGCCCAAATCCGATAGTCTCTTCTTCAGCCTCTAAGAAAAGAATATCCTTTTGCTCAATAGTATCCAGTACGGTAATGCATTCTTCAGTCAGATAATTCGAAAGAATCACCTTGCCGATATCGTGAATCAAACCCGCGATAAAGGCTTCTTCAATCTCCATGCTGGTCAAATTCCGAGCAGTCACCCGGGAGGCAATGGCTGTTCCCAGCGCATGCTTCCAGAACTCTACAACATCAAATCGATCATCCTTGGTCTTACGGTCGATCGCATCAAAAACCGATGCAGAAAGAACAATATTTTTTACCTTGTTGAATCCAAGAATAACAATCGCGTAGGTAATCGTCTTGATCTGCTGCGGAAAACCGTAAAAAGAGGAATTGACCAGCTTGAGCACTTTACCGGTCAGCGCGATATCCTCGGAAATCATGTTACCCACGTCCGAGGCGTTGGTACTCGGACTCTGCGTAGCAAGCAGTATCTGATTGACCACTGTCGGCAGGGTTGGAATATCCTGTATATCCTCAATTCTTTGTCGAATTCGATCCGAATCTTCAGCCATTGCTGTATATCCTCATCAAACGGATTTATAGTTTTGCCTTCATCTGGTTACGAATTGCCAGCTTCTTGAGTCGTTTCATCAGTTCGTCGTCTTCTACCCGGGAAAATACTCGGTCCATCTTTTCGGTGATATCCCTCCGAATAACCTCGGTTGTCGCTTGATTGCCGTCGTCCTCATTATCCTCGGTTTCTCCGGACTGAGAAACCCGGCCTTTTTACGCGGCTTCCTGATCCTTGACATAAATAAATTCAGTGCCCCATTTAGCCAGCTTGTTTATATGCAGCGGCTTCAGTTCAGACCCTTCATTGAGTATTACCCGACCTTTGTTGTCCATAACCGGACGCTGCAGAATCATTCCGACTTTGGCATTATTTATTTCAATCTTTGGCATTTGGATATCCCTTTCCAGACTGAATCAAAACAGAAAACAACGTAACCGATTACTGAATGCAGACCCGACGAACCTCCTGTACAGTAGTACTTCCAACCATGGCCTTTTCAATGCCGTCTTCATATAACGTCCGCATACCGTTCTTCGCTGCGAGTTCAAACATTTCACTGATCTTGGCTCTACGCATAATTAACTGTTTCATTTCATCGGTGTTGACCAGCAGTTCATGAAGCCCCATCCTTCCTTTGTATCCATCCTTACATCTATCACACCCGATGGGTTTAAAAAGACGCAAATCATCGGAGTGTTCCAAGTTAAGTTCCTTGCACTCTTCTTCAGTCGGTGAGAATTCCTCCTTGCAGTTCTTGCAAACCCGCTTTACAAGACGTTGCGCAAGCACGCACAAAAGCGCATCTGCAAAAGAAAAGGGATCCAGTCCCATATCCAAGAGACGGGTCACGGTTTCAGGCGCATTATTGGTATGAAGAGTACTGAAGACCAGGTGACCGGTCAGTGCGGATTCAATGGCAATGCTGGAGGTTTCCTCATCCCGGCACTCACCCACCATAATTACATCCGGATCCTGACGCAGAAACTGCCGGAGAACCGCTGCGAATGTCAGGCCAATCTTCTTGTGTGTCTGAACCTGCCGAAGTCCGACCTGGGTGATTTCCACCGGGTCTTCGGCAGTCAAAATCTTAATATCTGGTTCATTGATATACCCCAGACAGGAGTGAAGCGTAGTGGTCTTTCCGCTTCCGGTCGGGCCCACACAAAAAATCATTCCGTAGGGCTGGCGCACCAGTTTGGCCAAGTTGCCGAACACATGATCGTTCATGCCCATTTTATCCAGCGGAATCGGTTCACTGTCCGCTAGAATACGCATAACAATATCTTCACGTTCCTCTCCCACCGTGGGCAGCGTACCTACACGCAGTTCAATATCGTATCTGCCGAATTCCTTGAATTTAATCTTTCCGTCCTGAGGCAGTCTTCGCTCGGTAATATCCAGACCGCACATCAGCTTTACCCTGGAGACAACAGCTTTGCGGGCGTGAAGCGGGAATGTCAGGGCCTTTTCCAGCGTACCGTCTTTTCGGAACCGGACCATTACTTTGTCTTCAAACGGCTCAATATGGATGTCACTCGCGTCCTGCCGATACGCATCCTCAATAATCCGGTTGACCAACTTGACAATCGGGCCCTCATCCTCCTTGGCGCCTTTTTCTACCTCCACCATATCCACATCTTTCCTGTCTCCGACATTGAGCCCATCTACCTCACCCAGAATTTCATCAAATTTCTCCTGCGGCTCTTCCTGCACGTCATCGGAATAAATACTCCGGATCAATTTCTTGATATCTTCGTCACAGCCGACCTGAATCTCGCCGACTTTCAGCCCGGTCCGGATCTCGATATCCTCGACAATAAAGAAATCCAGGGGGTTTTTCATCACGATCTTCAGGGCGGGTTCCCCCTTGCGTTCGTAAATCTGAAGGAGTGAAATATTATAGGCCTTGCAAACCTTTTCCGGAACCCGTTCCGAAAGGGTTTTATCCGGCATAAGATCGTCCTTGTATTCAAAAAACGTCTTATTATTGTATTCCGCCAGACAGCGTGCATATTCCCGCTCCTGCACCTCATATTTCTCAATCAACAGTTTGTGAAGACGTTTGCCGGTATTGTCCGCCTCCTCCATGGCCTCTTCCAGTTTCTTCTTCTCAATCACGCCATTGTCCACCAGGATCTGTGTGATGGGTTTCTTAGGCTGGGATTGGCGTCGGAGCATGGATGTTTCACTGGAATTCTTCATGGCCAGACCGATGAACTTGGAGAGTTCGTTGATAATCTCCCGATCATCATCTTCAAAGAAAATACTGGTCTGCTTGTTTATGGCCTGGATAACCCCCACGGTCTTGTCCGCAACCTTTATGGGACAGCAGATCATATTGCGCGTGTAAAACCCCTCCCTCTCTCCCCATTTGGAATCAAAGTGAAGTTCAGGATGAATCTTCTTAATTTCAATCGTATCGTTGACATCCTCAACACAGACCGTCTCTCCGCTCAGGGCAACGTATCCGGCGATACTCTTCGGGTTAATCGGAACACGGATTTCAATAACATCCGAATCTGCCCCTCCCGTCTGTGTGCTTTTATCAACCGTATCGCCTTCCGTTTCCACGGTTCGGATTCTACTGTAAATCTCAGTCGGGTTTCCATCATCATCCGCGGTTTGATTATCCGTCGCATAAATCGTCACCCGCTCTGTTCCGAGCAGCTCTCTGGCCTCCCGGTTGATTACAGCAAGCACATCATCGATATTGGTGCTCGAAAAAATCACCTTGTTAATATTATTAATCTTTTCAAGGGTCTGCTTGTCCATGACACGTCTCCTGTTCATCGCAGATATGACACTTGTGAGTCTTTAAATTCTATCTTTCTGAAGGCTTAACTCAATATAATTTTCAATTTACTTGGCAATAATATTTCATATAATACCCCTTTTACACCCAACGCCAACACTGCGCTGAGGGAAGCCGTTCGTACGGCCGAATCTAAACTCGGAAACCAAGGAAGCCTGTTATGAAATTTCCACTTAAACTCAACCTGAAACTCTCCCGCTACATCGCCTCAATGAAATGGAAGGGTGTAAAGAAATATCCGCTGGTACTCATGCTTGAAGTCACCCACCGGTGTAACCTCCGATGCACCGGCTGCGGACGGATCCGGGAGTACAAGGACAGCATGGACAGACAGCTTACACCTGAAGAATGTCTTGCATCTGCCCGGGAATGCGGCGCGCCCGTTGTATCCGTCACCGGCGGCGAACCCCTGATTCATACGGAAATCGAACGAATTGTACAGCTTCTCCTGGACAACGGATTTGTCATCTACTTCTGCTCCAACGGTCTGCTGCTCAAAGACTCCCTGGGTAAATTCCAGCCCAACAGCATCTTCAACTTCAGCATTCACATCGACGGCATGAAAGAAACCCATGACATGGTTGCCAACCGTGACGGTGCATTTGACACAGCCATTGAAGGCATCCAGACCGCCAAATCAAAGGGGTTCCGTGTCTGCACCAACACCACCATCTACAAAGAAACCGATCTGAATGAAATCGAACAACTCTTTGAGCTGCTGACCCGGACCGGTGTGGACGGACTGCTGGTGGCACCGGGATTCAGTTTCCAGGAAGTGGAAGAAGACCACTTCCTGACCCGAGAGGAAACCATAGAAAAATTCAAGACCATCCAGACATGGACTCGGCGGTTTCCGCTGCACACCACTCCGGTCTACATGGATTTCCTGACCGGCAAACGCAAACTGGACTGCACACCGTGGGGAAACCCCACCCGAAACCCGGTCGGCTGGCGAAGCCCCTGCTACCTGATCTGTGACCGTCATTTTAATTCCTATAAAGAAATGATGGAAGAAACCGACTGGAGCCAATACGGTCCGGGCAAAGACAAACGCTGCACCCACTGTATGGTTCACAGCGGATTTGAAGCCACTGCGGTCCAGAACATGTCCCTGTCCGACTCCCTGCGGATGGCCTGGTGGAACCTGACGTGAAAAAAAACAGCGCAAAGAGAAAAAAACACTTGAAAAACCCATTCGAAACATATAATCTTTTTCTGCTCAAAATCAGGGGCCGTAGCTCAATTGGTTAGAGTACCAGACTGTCGATCTGGACGTTGCGGGTTCGAGACCCGTCGGCCTCGTATATAAAAAATACCGGGAGTGCTGAAAGCACTTCCGGTTTTTTTATAGGCTCATGGGTTTAGTGGTCCGTCAACCGGAATTTGGGAGTTCAGCCGGAGCGCCCGATGGCCAGATGAAAGACGCGAAACGAAAAGGGACATGGTCGAAGATCCGCCTACCGATGGAATTCCGCCGTCAGGCAAGTTCCCCGACCTGGAGCGATAAAACAGGATATTTTGTCGCGAAAGGGATATCCAGCGGCGCTTTTACTGTTCCCTCTCTTGCAGTTCCCAATAATAATTCTCCACTCATTACCCCAGATCCATTCCCCTTATATAATCACCGACCCGCCGTCCGATAGCGTCTTGCGAAGGCGCTTTGGGGCAACATCAAAAACAGAGCATTCATCCTGGAGTGCCAGATACGCAGCTACCCCCGCAGCTTCACCCGTCTGATTAAGATTGACCATCACGCGAACTGCGCTGAACGCGGTCTTGTCCGCATCCAGCATGCGGCCGGCCATAATCAGGTTGGGTGTCTTCTCCGAAACCAGACAGCGATAGGGAATCTGATAAAAGGTAGGGTCCTGATCAACGGGATCGCGCCACCTGCCCTTTTCCGGTTCCAGGCCGCGCTCCCGGATCACCTGCTGGGTGCCGTCCAGGAACTGAAACGTAATCCCCGCTCCATCACTGTGATGAGTATCCACAGGATAGCAGCCATTGGCAATCGCATCATCAAACCGTTTGCCGTACAGCACATCTTCACCGGTCAGCTGATAGCAACCTTGAATTCGTCGCGTTTCCCTGGCCCCCAGGGCTGCTGCCAGATCCGCCAGTACAATGTCGGACTTCTCGGGCCCGTATTTCCGGATTACGTCCATCAGCGCACGCACCCGGCGGCGGCCTTCGATCTCACCGCGGGTCAGCTGATCCGCATCTGACACATCCACTCCAAAGATATGATTGTCCGCACGCAATTGAAGACCGGGAATCCCCGGAACCGTATGTCCCCAACCCCAGTCCGGCTCCAGACCGAACTCAGCTCCATGCTCACGCACAGCTCTCTGCCAGTCAAGACCCTCCAGCGTATTCATTCCGAATATTTTCGCACACAACGTCGGCGGCTGAAGGGGTTGCTGTGGATGAAGCGGTACATCCAAATGGCGAGCCACATCGGCATCACCAGTGGCATCCACAAACAGCTGCGCCCGAATCGCCGTACGACCGTCTTTGTTTTCAATGAATACGGCATTCAGCGTGCCGTTCTCGGCAGCACATGCGACGCAGGCCGTATTCAGGTAAGGAGTGATCCGGCTTTCCGTAATCAGCTCATCGAGTTCTATCTTCAGTTCTTCTGTGTTCAGTTCAAACCGCGCAGTCTTTGAGCGTGTATAGAGTGCTCGGCGTTTTTTCAAGCGGTCAATAATTTCCAGCGTCAGTCCAGCGATAATCTGCTGATCATTTACTGTATTGTACAGTTTGTGCCAGATGCTGACATTGCCGGCAGTTGCCATACCACCGAAACAGTTCTGCTTTTCAATAATCGCGGCTTTCAGTCCCAGGCGTGCGGCACGAACATATCGAGCTGGAGGGCAAGAGCTTGAAAGACCTTTCAGTCCCAGGCGTGCGGCACGAACAGCAGCAAATACACCCGTGCAGCTGCCGCCCACAACCACCAGATCGAATTCCTGAACAACCGGTATGTCCCTTGCAGGCTCATGAATATATTCCATTATTTCTCCAGTCCTATAAGTGTATTATTCATTGAATTCCCCGGATATACCGCTCCGCGCATTCGACGGCGGCTGTAACCGCTGACAGTTCCACTTGTCCCAATAAACCGGGCGCAACAAACCCGACAGCACACATCGTCACACATCAGCGTTCCGTAAGCAAATAAATGCTTCATACCGATCTCAACATGTCTATTTGAGAAATAACCGATTGACAATAAACCGACAGTATCCCAATCGTACACAATCAGCGGAATAAGTCAATACGAACCAAGTATTGTAAAATAAAAAGGAGGTGTCTACAGATCCTGCAGGAGGTTTTTGAGGGCTTTCTTCATTTTCTCATCGGTTACGTAAGTCCCCTTAGCTATTTGACTTTTAACGTCAGAGACCTTTTCCTCACGCACCGGAGGTATTTTGCTGAACAGTTGAGCATTATCAGAAAGTTTGACCGCGTCTGAGTCTTTCGAAGGTTCTAACGGATTACTTCGAGACGCTTTACGAGAAGACTTAGCCTTCTCGACTTTCTGAATCTCAGCATTTGGATTAATTCGTAAATCTGCCATTTGCATTAAACCCCTTCCTATTCATACATATCGGCAGGTGTATTAAAAAATATAAGCAAAAAAATATTTTTTATTAAAAAAACGGGCGTCTTTCTCCTTGCGGAGAAAGACGCCTATCAAACTATCGTAACACTCTTATAAAACAGCCACTTCCACTGCTGCTACCAGAAGTCTTCACGGATGAAGCCGCACCCGGTGCTGCCGGAGGTGTTATATCAACCTTGTATTTCCGTCTGGCAGTCTTACGCAGTGCCTTGAGTGAACTGATCCCAAGATCTGCCAGCACATCTCTCTCCCCGGCTGTCGGCTGGTCCGGATTGATCAAGTAAACCCAGCATTCATACGGGGAGTTGTTCTTGATCCAGTACGACTTTCCCGGCTCCAGACTGGTTGCTTTTTCATATACACCGTTATTGTATGTATACGGTCCAGAAAACAGTGTAGTGGATGTATCCGACAGGCGAACCACCTCATATCCCGGAGACGATTGACAGCAGTCTGTTGCGATAATACATTGTTCAAGGGACATCGCCGTGGTAAACGGCACGCCAATCATTTCCCAGCTTCGGTTCTCAATATCATCTTCATGAAAAGTGACATCCGACACATCCGAGGGGCTGACGCCTGAAACATCTGCGGTTGCACCATCTCGAGAAATGATCCAGAATGCCATACCGGGCATGAAATACGGCCTGAAGTTTTCATACGTTCCACCGGGAAAGAGTTCACTGAGCTCAATATAACCCTCGTATTCCTCATCCCAGATAAATATCCGGTAAACTGTATTGTCATAGTCACCGAAAATGGACTGAATAACATCCTGAACAGGTTTGGCGGATACAAAGGGAACGGACACCATCTGGTACTCTTCGACCGTTGTTCCAGGTGCAAATGTCTGTGAAAATGTAGAAAAAGACTCCACCGCATAAATCACACTGTCTTCAGACGAAGTCAGTTGATTGGCTGATCCGGTTGCCGGCACGGTCACGCTGACGCTGTGCCATCCGGCAGAAAGTGCCGGCATAGTAAACAGCAGCGCCCGGTAGCCGGGCTCAGCGTCATCCGGCCAGAAGTAGGATTCCGGATGATTGGCTGTTACCGAAACTTCGGTGCCATCAATAAAGATTCGGGTACCGTCCACCAGGTTCTCTCCTACAAGATATGCTTCCTGGCCACCCTGGACCAGCACGGCATGCGGCATAAACTCATCCACATCAATAAAAAACTCTCTGGCGCCCATATCCGCACGCATCCCAGCTTCGCTGTCCTGGGTATAGGACGGATCCGCAACATCCCGGCAGGGCGAAGTATACGTCAGTGAATATGGATCATAGGTATATCCGGAAAAGAGCGGATCCTGCTGAATGGACGTGGAATCCAGTGAAAACCCGGATGGCGAACAATTATAAAAGTTGCAATATTCAACCGTCACTGTTCCGGTTGCGGAAACAGACGCTCCTCCAGAACAATTCGACAGGATTGAATTGCTCATATAAAGCGAGGCCACGCCCGTCAGGTTCAGTGCCTGCGAGTTGTCTGCAATCGTAAGCTGATCCAGGTTAAATGATGTTTCCATTGCCTGACTGTTTGCGATGGCCGTTTGGGTTCCGGAAATAATCGTCGTGTACATATCAATATAGTTTGTGGTCTGCGAGGAGGGCAGTACGGTAACGCCCTGTCCTCCGCCGCGTATCCAGCAGGAATAGAACCCGCCGGATCCCTGAATTTCAACAACCGAGGATGTGGATGCAGAACTGCTGAGTTCAATGATAAGATTACTCAGGTACGCACCCTCAGCAATCACAACTGCAGCACTTCCATTGGAAGTACTTCCGCCTGACCCGCCGGAAATCACCACACGATCATCACCATCACAATCAAACATCCACCCCATGCCTCCCATGGAAACATCCGTCGGAAGCACCAGGGGAAACGTTTCGCCGGTCTCACTGCTGTACGTGCCGGGGCCTACCATAATATACGTATGGGCACCGGACTGAACCGCAGCCAGTGCTGCCGTAATCGTCTGATACGGTGCGGCAAAAGAACCGTCCGCGGTACTGTTGTTGCCGTCTACGGCCGAAACATAGATTTCTGCCGTAGGCTGACTGACAAAGATCGACACATAGGATGTGGATGTTTCACCACTGGGATCAGAAATCGTGTAGTTAAATGAATCCGACCCCGTATAACCGGACGCAGGCGTATAGATCACAGAACCGTCACTGATTGCAGCGGTTCCATTTTCAGGGACGGTCACCGAGTCAATCGTCAGCGTATCACTGTCCGGGTCCGTATCATTTGCCAGGACGTTGACCGTAACCGGTGTATCGACCTGCGTCGTCACATAGTCATATGCTGCTGTGGGCGGACTGTTTGTCAAATTCACTGTAACCGTCACGGTTCCCGTATCGGTCCCGCCGTTTCCGTCGCTCACGGTATAAGTGAACGTATCGGTCCCGGTAAAGCCCGTTGTGGGTGTATACGTCACATCACTTGTATTATTGACAACCGTTCCGTTGGAGGCTGTTCCCACAGCACTGACCGTGAGCGTATCCGAGTCCGCGTCCGTATCATTGGCCAGCACATCCACTGTAACTGCGGTATCCTGAGCGGTCGAAGCCGTATCATCTGCAGCCACCGGCACGTTATTGATCGTTGGAAGGCTGAAAACAGCTACTGCACTGTCGGCAGCACCTGCCACATACAATGAGCCGCCATCCGGTGAAACCTGAATACCTTCGCAGCCAGCGATTCCCTCAATCAGTGCTGCGTCAGCAATCACCGGACTTGCTCCGCTCCACTGCCATGGCTCGCTGAATGTCAATGCCCCATTAGTTGCCCGATTAAAGACAAGCAATGCATGTTCATTCGGGCCGGTTGTAAACACATACGATCCGTCCGGTGAAACATCCACCCCCATGGCTCCATCAAGTCCATCCTGAAGGCTGGCTCCGCTGATTGGACTGCCCGAGTCCGCCCAGACTTCACGGAATGTCAGCAACCCGGTTCCGGTATCCCGATCAAAGACCACGATCGCGTCATCACCGCCGGATGCCACATAAACAGACGTATCATCCGGTGAAACCGCAAGGTCAAAGGCGGTCCCCAGTCCATCCTGTGTTGATGCGCCGCTGATCGAACTGCCGGCATCTGCCCAGACCTCTGCCAGGGTCAGTACGCCGGTGGTTGTGTTGCGATTAAAGACCACCAGCGCTGAGTCAGAGGCTGCCGTCACGTAAAGGCTCGCACCGTCACTGGAAATCACCATATGCACAGCGCCGCCAAGTCCGTCCTGCGTATTGGCGCCGCTGATCAGGCTACCCGCATCCGCCCAGACCTCATTAACCGTAAGCGATCCATCCCCGGCCCGGTCAAAAACCACCACCGAACTGTCACCTTCGGCACTCACATACACATGATTGTTATCCGGAGATACCCGCACGCAACTCGACCACCCCAGACCGTCAACAGTGCTGGCGCCGGTGATCGGAGACGCTGCGTCCGGATCCTGCCACACCTCCCGGAACGTCAGTGCCCCGGTCGTCGTATTCCGGTCAAAAACAACCAGCGAACTATCGTCGGATCCGCAGACATACAAGCTGCTTCCGTCCGGTGATACCGTTACCCACTGTGGCATGGAAAGACCGTCCTGGGTAGTTGCACCCGTAATTGAACTCCCCGCGTCTGCCCAGACTTCCCGAAAGGTCAATACACCGGTTCCGGTATCGCGGTCAAAGACAACCAGGGCACTGTCATTGAATCCCGACACATAGACATTCTTACTGTCCGGTGATACGGTCAGACAATACGGTGAAGCCAACCCGTCCTGGGTACTGGCACCGGTAATCGAACTTCCAGCATCAGCCCAAGCCTCGGTAAAAGTAAGAACCTGCGAAAACGAACGATTTGTCGCACACATACAGATGGCAACAGCAAACAGACCTATCAATAAAATTCTTCTCATTTCATATCTCCTGTTTGAATTAAATGGATACTCGTATTTATTTTATGCGCAGGAAAGGGGTTTGTCAAGCGGATTAACCTGAAAACAGGCTATAGTGTGTTTTTTCACACTATTCCAAGTTGGTATGACGTTCACTGATTATCTTCTTGGGAATCCCCTGGCGCTTGAGAATGGAATAAATCAACGCATCGAAATACAGCAGTATCACCTCTTCAAACATTGTATTATTGTGCGGACCGAGGATATAACGGTACGACTTGCGCACATTTCTTTCTGTAACCGGAAATGCAATGATATATGACGCGTAACCGGTCAGCTCTGAATCCGAAACCGCGGTAAGCACCATCACCTTTGCACCGGCCTGTTTCGATATTTTTGCCAGCTGGATAGTGGTCATTGTCCCGCCGGAACAGGATATGGCGATCATCAGATCCCCTTTCTTGATTCTCGGACACGTGGCTTCACCAGGTACATGTACATCCAGTCCCATCTGCATCATTCGCATGGCACAGCATTCGGCAATCAGTCCGGACCGTCCCTTGCCCGTGATAAATATCCGTTTGGCTTTACGGATATCCTTGATCAGTTTCTCCGCGTCCTTCTCACTCATATCACCCAGCAGCAGACTAACACCCTCCAGCCTGGACCTGAGGATGGAAAACGGATTTGAATCTACGTTTGTTTTTCCCATTTCAAAAGCTCCACAACAGCACTCAGGGTTGATCCATCCTTTATTTCAGATCGGATTCTGTTTTCCCGCTCCAGCACATCCATGGAACGGTTCGCGATTTCATTGGCGCGTGCCGCCGGAATCACCATGACCCCGTCATCATCTCCGGCAATCCAGTCTCCGGGAGCCACATGGCGATGGCCGGCACAAATAGCTGTTCCAGTCTCTCCAAATCCCTTGGGTTCTCCGGCAGCAGACACGACATCCCGGGAAAATACTGGAAGTCCGATTTCCCGAATATCCGCACTGTCCCGGATTGCGCCGTCAATCACAATTCCAGCCAAGCCTCTACCCTTTGCCGAGTTCGTTGCCAGCTCCCCCCACACAGCCGGCGGAACACCACCGGCATCCACAACCAGCACACTCCCCGGCTCCGCCATATCAATAGCCGATACCGGTTTGGCCCAGTCGCCCGGAGCCGTACGCACCGTAAAGGCCGGTCCTGCCATCTTCGCACCAGGCACACGACACCGGATACCAACCATCTCCCTTGCCCGGTGCATGGCATCGGAAATATTCGACGTAGAGACCGCAAGCAGCGCCTCCCGGATCCCTCCGCTGTCCACCCGCGTGTAAAGATCACTGCGAATTCGCTTACCGGTTTTCATGGCCTCTTTGATCTCCGCAGCTGCCTTTTTCGCATCCGCGGACTTGGTAACGGCACCGCCCACAATAACAATAGAAGCGCCGTGCTCCACCGCATCCACACACGTCTCGGAGTTGATTCCACCGGCAGCGCCCACAGGTATGGAAATCTTTCCAGCCAGATCTTTTAATTTATGAAAGGGAGATCCGCCCTTCATCTGGTCGTCAATCGACGTATGAACCACCACAAAGTCCGCTCCCAGGGAAGCAACCCTCTCTGCCCGGGCCGCAATATCGGTTACACCAATCATGTCCACCGCAATCTTGACCCCAAAACGACCGGCGGTCTCAATACATTCATACACCGTGGAATCCGATGCACAGGCCAGAACATCCACAATATCCGCACCAGCCTTGGCCGCAGCCTCCACCTCTGTACGCCCCGCATCCATAACCTTCATATCCGCCACAATCTTCTTGTTACGAAATGTATTCTTTAATTTACGGACAATATCCAGGCCTTCACTCTTGATCAGCGGTGTGCCTGCCTCAATCCAGTCCGCACCGCCTTGAGCAGCTTCTGCTGCCACACGTAATGCCTGCTCGGCATTCAGAAAATCAAGCGCGACCTGCAAAACCGGTTGCATAATATAACACCTCACGTTAAAATAAACAAATCCGTCTTACGAAACCGGTCGTTACAGTCAGGCGCAACACGCCTGTCTCCGATTTCCGGTCGTACCATTTTAACCTTGGCTTGACACATGTCAAGCAGTAAGGAGTATAAACCATGCCCGGCAATACCCATCTCAACAAAAATCTGGACTGGTTTCGCTCCCAGCTTGAACAGGAAATTCTCCCCTGCCGATACAACGCGACAATAACTGACAACGGTTTCTTTCACGCAAATCTGAACCGAAAATGGGAGCCAACCGGAGAAGCAGTCGCATCCCTGGTCTCTCAGTCACGCCTGATATACGTCTTTTCCGCTGGATACCTGGTGACCGGTAAAGAGCAATACAAGAATGCGGTGGAAAAAGGCACAGAATTCCTCCTGAACCACTTCCGTGACCCCGACTACAAGGAATTCTTCTGGAAGGCCGACAACCAGGGCATCCCCTTGGAACACATTAAAGAAGCCTATGGTCATGCCTTTATTATACTGGCCCTTGCCTTTGCCTACAGGGTACTGCAGGCCCCCTCTCTGCTCACCGAAGCCTGTGCCGTGCTCGAACTCTTTCAAACACAGTTTCGGGATTCCAGCGGAGGAGTGATTCGCAAAATGTCCCTGGACTGGCAGGACCAGGATGACTGCCGGACACAGAACCCCATGATGCACCTCTTTGAAGCCATGCTCGAACTCACAGAAAGCTTTCGTGTGAACGGCCCGGCCCAATCCGAAGACTCTGCTCAATCCGTTCTCACCCGGGCCAATGCCCTGTTTTCGTTTCTGCTGGACATCCGGCAGAAAAACCGTCTGGATTACATATCTGAATTCTACGACAAAGAATGGAACCCCATACCCGACAAACAGGGAAAGCCCTTCTGTTACGGACACCAGTTTGAATGGGCTTTTCTGCTCTCCCTGGGTGTAGAAAGAGGATTAAACCAACAGCGGCTCGAAACCGCCCGAAAGCTGCTGGACATCGGTATCCGCCACAGCATGGATCCGCGCTCCGGAGCAGTAATCAATGAACACAACAAAATCAACTGGTGGGAACACTGCGAAGCAATCCGCGCCCTGCTTCACTTCAGCATCCGGCACGGAATCACGGAATACTTCCCGCTCTTTGAGAAAACGCTTTCGTATGTACAGCAGCACTTCATTGATCCGCAGTTCAAGGGATGGTATCCAACCCTTAATGCAGACGGCTCACCTGCGGCAGATTACAAAGGCTCCCTGTACAAACTCGACTACCACCAGACCGCCATGTGTCTGGAAGCAATACGCCTCTGTTGATCTTACCATGTGTAAATTGTACGGGTTATATGATCTTTCCGATATCCGCTGAATGACAGCATATACGAATTCTCGAATTTTTTGTAAATTTTTTCACAATCTTTTTGAATTTTTTTCATATTCTTTATACTGTCTTTCACTTTCTTTCTCTGCTCTTTGCCTGAAACATTTCCGTAAAGACTCTTCAATATTAGACGCATTTCCTCTTTAAAGCATTCGGATATCATAAAACAGCTGATCACAAATACATATTTATTCACCGGAACGATCTCATCCCGGATCGTAATTGAAGACAAATCCGAAAATTTGGATACATCTGTTTTAGGCAATTTCTTAGAAACTTCGATTGCCTTGCACACAAATTCCCGGGCCGCATCCAGTTTATTCTTTTTCGCGCATACATGCGAAACAGATAAACAAGAAAGATCACAGAACTCCCCTATTTAGTTGATCTCTTCTCTCTTATCTTGTTTTTTTAGTTCATTATCTTGTTTTTTTAGTTCATTAATATTCTTTTTAACAGTATGGTTCATTTCAGCTCCAGACACGTCACGTTTGCTGCATCAAAGTATTTCATGGTTTCCGGGCGACAGGTGAAGAGCAGGACCTGGCGATTTTGAGCGAATTCGGTCAGGATCTGTGCCAGATTCTGCGCCCGGTGGGGATCGGAATTGACCAGGACTTCATCTGCGACCACAGGCAGGGGTTCAGCGTTTTTCTCGTATTCTTCGATAAATCCGAGCCGCAGGCTGATCAGCATCTGCTCCCGGGTTCCGCGGCTGAGCTGGTCCACGGTCCGGCTGTTCTCTGCCGGGTCCACAGCATAGATCGTTCCCCCGCTGCTCTCCAGCGAGAGCCGGATGCCGCTGTAGCGGCTGTCTGTAATACGTCGGAAGATCTCCGATGCCCGGTTTATGACCTGGGGCTGTTTTTCTCTTTCAAATATTGTTTTCTCCGTTTCAAGCATCTGAAGTGCCACTTTGCCGCAGAACCATTCCCTGGCGGCCTGCCGAAGTTGTTCTTTGAGCGCTTCCAGCTGAGTCATGGCATCCGAGAGTTCGGATTCGACGGCCAGATTTTTCTTCTGATTGGTCCGTTCGCCCAGTTCGGTTGCAATGTCTTTGCAGTGTGCGCTTTTTTGTGTAATCTGATCCTGGACCTGCTCTGTTTTTTCCACAAAGGTATGCTTGCCACCCTCCAGTACCTGCTGGAGTATTTTTCGCCAGTCGGCCCGGCCGGAGACCGCGGTAATGGTGCGAACGAGTTCTTTTTTTCGGGCTTCCAGCCGAAGTCGTTGCTCGTTCTGCGCGTATTTTTTTCGATACGCATCGCGGGTTTCTGACTGGACGGTTTTCAGCAACACGCTGATTTTTTCCTGATTATTCCTGACAGCGGAACGGACATGGTCCAGCTCTTTTTCACGCCGGGTAATGTGTTCAATGAGTTTGTCGGCTTCAGCTGCGGCCTGGTTCTCTTCCTCATACCGTTGGATCACCAGCGTGGCAGCAGTATGACGATCCATGGTCTCTGCATCCGGGACAAATTTGATCAGCGTGTTCAGTCTCTGTTCAAACTCCCGGATAAAGGGCTCTCTGGTTTGGGTCTGCTTTCGCTGCAGGTCATCGCGCTGACGAATCTCACTGGTAATGCTGTCCACAAGTCGGATCACTTCCAGCGCTGTGTCGCAGGAGACCACCACCTCCAGACCCATCTCTTCGGAAAGAAAGGTTTCATACGCTTTTTCCTGAGCAGCCTTTTCTTGTACAATTGTCTCCCGTTCAGCAGATGGTCCTGCAACAGCAGTGTTTCTTTTCAGGTAATTTCGTGTTATCAGCGTCAGCAGCGCAACTGCAAACAAACATCCGCTGAGTACATACAGTGAATGGTAGCAGGCTCCAAGGGAAGCAATCATGGACACCGCAGATACAAGCGCCAGGATAACGGCAGTCGTGTCCGGCGATAATGAGTCTGGTCCGGAAACAGAACCAAGCCTGTTTTCTTCTGCTGTCAGTTTGTTCATTGTTTCCTTGAATTCATTGATCCGGTCTGTGCGCGCAAGCGTGTCTGTAAATTCAAGCACACGGGTTTCCGACCAGGATGCGCTGATCTTCTGAATATCCGAATCAATGCGCTGCTGGAGCTTCCGGATCCGCTGATCATCCTCTTCCCGGTCTTCGGTGAACTGCTCGTATTTGGTCCGGTTTGTCCGGATGTATTCCACATCAGTTGCGTGTGTTGCAAGCTGTCGGTCAGCGGTTTGGGCGCGAAGGCGTTCCTGCAGGACTTCAAGGCCGGGTTCGCTTTCGGTTCCATGCGTCAGTTCCTGCAGTTGTTTTTGGAGCTCGGTTTCGCGGGCCTCCAGGACATCCAGCTGCTGAATACCGTTCTGCGGATATTCCCGGGCGGGCGGAAGGTCTTTGAGTTCCTGCTCCAGATCCCGAATCTCCAGGCAATGGTCAAAGCATTTCAGAAAGCTGTCCAGCCAGGTCTTTTCTCTGCGCAAGGCCGCCAGCTCTTTTTCAGCGCGTTCGGATTCGGTCTGCAGCCTGCGGATATCTGCACATAATTGGTTGTACCTGGGGATGCTTTCCTGAATACGGCGAATCTCCTGCTCACAGTCGCGGATCTGTTTGAGTCGTTCGGGCACCACCTGGGTCTTTCCGCGGCGAGTATAGATCCGGTCCACGTCATTTTCGATCTGTTCGCTCACGTCCCGGAGCGACAGGCTGCCCATGCCCATTCCCACACTGAAAATGCGGTCTTCCACACCGGAAGCGCTCAGGGATTCCAGGCTGATCAGCTCCTGGAGAGAAAACGCGTATACATTTTCATAGAGTTCCCGGGTGGCATTTCCCAGGACCTGCATCCATTCGCCGTTACTTTCTGTTTCCCTGCCTCCTGTCACCAGCCGGACCGGTCCGCCGTTCGGCCCGCATCGGCGTTCAAAGACCGCGTTCTCTCCGCTGGCAAGTCTTGCGACTATGCGTCCCCCATGATCCCCGCCGTTCAGCGGAGCCATCCGCTTTTCTTTGCTCTTGGGATACCCAAACAAGGTATACCGTATGAAAGCAAGCAGCGTGGATTTTCCGGCTTCATTACGCCCCTGGATGATATTGATTCCGGGAGCAAACCCGGTCAAAGACGTGTTGTTGAATACACCGAATCCGCTGATGTGAATATCTGTAAGAATCATTCCTCTTCTTCCGTCAGATGGTCCAGCAGCGTCCATTTTGCCCTGGAGAGGATTTCCTGTTTCTCCGCCGGAGAGAACGCCTGGATTTTCTGAAACACCGCTGGCTTGATTTCCTGGCTGAGTCCTGTCAGGAGGGTGTCTGTACGGCCTGAATCGTTTTCATATTCACAAAGCATACGCATAAGTTCAGCCGTAAATCCGCTGCCGCTTGTGACCGCATCCATGTCAATCTCGGGCCGGGTCTGGACCTCTACGCGGTCAATCCAGCTGAAGCAGTCCCTGTCCAGCTGCCCCTGATTGCGGTCCCGGACAAATTCATCCATCTCTCCTGCACGGTTGAGTTGTCTGTGCAACCGTGTCCTTCCGGTCAAACGAATGCGGAGTAGTATACTGCTCTGTCCGGATGCATTCCGTATTTCTTCCTCCGCCTGAGTGATACGTTCTTCCATTCTGCCCAGATCATCTGCCGAAGTCAGCTCAATGGTCAGGTATTCAAATCGAATAGGAGCGCAGGTTATCCATTCCATTTTCGGTCTGCCGCCTTTTTCCAGTTCCACCAGGCAACATCCCCTGGCACCGGATTCGCCGAAATCCCGTCCCTGGGGATTGCCCGGATAGACCACGGCCGGGAATTCCTCGCGGACCATCTGCGGTTTGTGTATATGCCCCAGTGCCCAGTAATCGAAACCCAGCGACAGGATATCCTCCATCCGAAACGGTGCGTAATTTTTGTGCGCACCCGGTGCGCCGATTGTGCCGTGAAGCAGGGCCACAGCAGGCAGGCTGCCAACCGGATTAAATTTCAATGCCAAGTTCTCTTCCACTCGGCTTGTGCTGTAACTGATACCGTGAATTTCCGCTGCGTCTTGACCGTTTTTCTCAAAGACTCGACGCTCTACCATGTCCGATCCGAAAATTACGCAATTCCCCGGCAGGTCCATCGACTCCAGCCAGGTGCCCTGCGGGTCATGGTTACCGCAGATAATGTATGCCGGTATACCGTACTCGTTGAGCTGGCGCATCCCGTCCGCAAAGGTAAGTTGGGCGGAAAGACTCTGGTTCTCGCTGTCAAAGGTATCGCCGGATATGACCAGAAAGTCCGCCTGCCTGTGAATGCAGAGGTCGATACTATTCTGAAAGCTCTGCTTGGCAGCCTTCTTCAATCGCGCGGCCAGGTCGCTGTTGCAGCGAGACAGCCCCCGGAAAGGGGTGTCCAGATGAAGATCTGCGGTATGTATAAAGCGTATCAAATTTCGTATCCTGTTCTAATCCGCCTTCTCAATGCGTTTCTCCGAATCTCCGAAATTAAGCACAACTCCCACCATGACGCGTCCTTTGATTTCTTCCAGATCCGGGTCCAGCTGATCACCGTCAAAGCGGGTTTCAAAGTATTTTTTGTCTCCGGCCGGGTTTTCGGCGGACACTTCGACATTGAATTTCTCCGGAAAATAATCAAACTCCAGTCCTTTTCGTAATTCTTTCCAGGTATATGTTTTGCTGTTCAGTGTGATTTCCGGTTTCATCCATTTCCCCATCCGCGGGCATGGACAGATCCGAAGCACATAGTCTTTTTCCATGGACGCGACTCGTTTTGTTTTTTCGCTTGCTGCCTGCACGTTGTAGATGTAGCACATATCCAGACTTTGGATTCCCACCAGCGTTTGCTTGCCTTTTACTTTAAACGGAAAGGGTTGTGCACAGGTAGTACCGTTGAGCAGCACAACAAGTGCCGGTATGTCCTTGACGTATTTTATCTCTGCTCCCTTGTTCTCAAAGAGCCGAAACCCGCGGGGCTGAATACTGATCCGCGCTGTTCCCTTGACATCCTGGATCTGCTTGCACAGCTGATCCGTGAATTGTTCTTTTAACCGGACTTCCATGCTGATCCGCAGGTGCAGCGGAACGGGCTTCTCTTTTATCGGTTCTGATTCACGCGGACTTGCTGTTTCGGCTTGTTTACGCAGGCCCTTGACTGCCTTTCGAAGCTGATCAATGCTGCCGCCCACAACCCCCATACCGCCCTGTCCTTTTTTCTTCTCCGCCTCATAGAAATCCAGGGCGGATTGAAAGGAATCTGCAGCCTTGCTGAATTCTTTCCGCTCTGAATAGATATTGCCCAGACGAATATACGCGTTGATATCATAGACACCGCCGGTCGGTGGTGCCGTAAGAATCTTTTTCCATTCCTGCTCTGCTTCATCCGTCATACCCAGATTCTCAAGCAGATCGGCTGTGGTATAATGTGGACTTTCCAGGTACGGGTTCAAGGTCAGGGCTCTTTTCTTCAATTCTTCGGCCATCTGATCTTCCCCGATTTCTCCGGCAGCAATGGCCTGCAGATAGAGAAACCGGGCTTCATCCGGAACGATTGCTGAAAGATCTTCTGCTGTTTTCATTACGTCTTCAAACGCAAAACGTTTCAAGTCCAGGCAGAGTTCGTCAATGGCGGCCTTTACCAGTCGGGATTTCATGGCCCGATCCGGTTGGTCTTTTCCGAGTACCCGGATCATGCCCGGAATATCCCTGCACTTTTCATATACGTCAAAGAGCAGACGCTGCTCATAGTCAGTGTCTGGAGTACCAATTCGCCGGATCAGTTCCTCAGACAGATCCCGGCTTTCGTTCAGTCCGGAAATTTTGCTCAGTGCGTACTCCGCTACATCGTTGTTGGTTTTCCGTATCTGCATGAGTAGAAAGGCCAGCGCGTTTTTTCCGTATTTCTCAACAAGCGTATCCGCCAGACGTTTTTTCTGTGGATCCGGCAATTTGTCATGGCGCTGAATTCTCTCAACGACCTCCCGCGGCCAGGAAGGCTGTATTCCAAGTCTGATCTTTTGCACCAGTAAACGGGCACGGTTCTTGACTTCCGGGTCATCGCCGCGAGCTTCTTTTTTCAGTGCGTCCAGCGTCGGCCTGCCGATCTTCCATAATTCCCGCACCGCTGCCTCCCGGACCTTGAAATCCGCATGCCCGAGGTTTTCAATCAGACGGGGAATACGCTCAGCAGCATCATCTGCTTCGGTTTGAACCGCAGGCAGAATCATTAGAATCAGAATACAGAATATGCTGCACAGAAATGTATGTTTTATGAAATACGTATGTCGTTTCTTCATTGAAGGGTCTGGTGTCGTTTTTTTGAAGTAACAGAACAACGCAGGATCCATGAATTGTACAAGAATCCTGCGTTGGCAGATTGTACAACAAGCAACCGGTGTGTGCACCATGAAAAAATGCCCGCAGTCCGGTCTTAACGCAGCACACCGACAAAACACCCTCCGCCCCCGCCGGAAGCGCTTTCCTTCTCAACACCCGGAGGCGCCGGCGGGTTTTCTTTCTGCAGGCAGGCTTCTTTCGGGAGTACGCCGGGAGCATCGGATTTCCGAAGACCTTCAACCTTGGTCACGGTAACGCCGTGATGACCGAGCAGAACAACCACATCAAAGGGACTGTTGTTTTTCACCCAGTATCCCACGCCGGGTTCAAGGTCTTCCACAAGGTTGTAGCCGCCGTTGCCGTCATAGGCATAGGGTGCGGTCAGGCTCAAGTCCATGGATCCGTCATAGAGTCTGGAATCGGACAGCAGGTAGTCCTGCTCCGAGTGCGGGTTGCTGACCGCTCCGGATGCCCATGCCATGGTTTCTGCAAAGGGGTTACCGATCTGGTTCCAGCCCGGTTCCAGCCAGATTCTGCAGTCGTATTCAGAGGAGGAAAGCGTAAATCCCTGGGGAATAAAGTCCGCTCCCTTCCAGGAGATAATCCAGAAAGCCTCTCCCGGATGATACGTCATGTGCCCTTGGGCCTTTGCGTCATCATATTCCGTATATACACCGTCATGATACCCGAAAGCCCGCCACACATACGGATCATAGGGCCCGAAGACGCTCTCAAGCAGAACATCATATCCTTCGATATAAAAGGCCGGGATGGAAACCATCCGGTACTGATACTGGAGCGGAGCGGTTGTCGCAGTCTGGGCGACCGGGATGCTGATGGTTGTATTCAGACTGGCCAGTTCCCGCACATAGAACACCGCATCATTCAACTGATCAACACTTCCGTCCGGAAGCTCCGCCTGTATGCCGGTATAATCCCCTGCAGAAAGAGCCGGGATGGTCAGCCGACATTCCCACGGTGAAAGAACCTCCACTCCACAGGAGTAGCTTCCGCCGAGAGTCACGGTTAATCCATCCTTGAATCCGGAACCGTACATCATGCAAACTCCGCCGGTTGTCGAAGCTGCAGGCGGCGACACATCGTAAATTTCCAGTGGCAGGGAGTCGATATCCCCGTAGGGAAAGAACGAAAGAAAGCTGATGCTGCCCGAGAACGTCCGGGTCCGCTGGGACGGAATATAGGTTGCACTGGTTTCAACCTGAACTTCAATAACTCCGATCGGAACATCAACAATCACAAAACTTCCGTCCGCGCCCGTGCTGGTCAGAGATGAATCAAACGCGGGGGCGCTCAGAGCCCCGCTGTATTCTCCGGCAGGTTTTGTCGGTGTGCCGCTTGAGTAGACCACGCGCCCCACTGAAGCCCCCATGGATCCGTTGTCATTGATCTGGTAAGCCCGTACCACAGCGCCGGACACCGGTCCGTTGCTGTCATCGATCCGACCCGTGATGACACCAAGAGAACTGTCCGCACTCAGATCAGAAACGGTCTGATTGTAGAGGGTCTCGGGAACCAGCGGCAGAAACATATGGAGCACATTCCCGGTTTCAAAAAAGGCGCTGTATGTATCCTTGTAACCGGTATCACTGACCCGAAGCTGCTCCATAACATATGCCGGAAGACCTGAAAAGGAGAATGCACCATTTGTGTCGGTTGTACCGGTTTCTCCCAGGTTTACCAGATTGACAGACGCGTCCGCAACCGGAAGCGCGGTGCTGGCGTCTTCAACAGATCCAAGCAGATCAACGGATGTGGTAACGGGTTCCAGGTAAATATCCTGTGTCACATCTGTCACTCCCGCGTTCGCGCCCACGTTGACTTCAACCACAGTTGGTGATGAAGCCGCGTAGGACTGCGCGTTCACGATAACATCGTATGTCCCGTCCGGCAAACCCAGCACCTCGTAATGGCCGAAGCTCAGTACAGGTACACCCGAAATGTAGCCACCGGTTACATGATCTAATACCGTGACCCAGCCTTCAGAAAGGCAGAGGCCGGTTGTTGAGTCGTAAATATCACCGGAAATGGAACCGTCGCCTGTACTCACAGGCAGCTGAAAATTCACGGCCGAAGGGTAGGGTCCGTCGGAAATGGTGATGCCTGTTCCCTGATCAAAGGCGGCCGCGTTATCATAGACAACATACCCGTACCCGTATCTTCCGGCCCGTGCGACATAGGTTCCGTCGGCAAGACCCTTGATTTCATATATGCCGCTGCTGTCTGTATACGTGGATCCAATCCAGTCAAAATTATACGCGCCCGAGGTTCCGGTACGCAGATACACCTCCACACCTGCGTTGTCAATCGGGGCTCCGGACTCATCCACCACATTTCCGCTGAAGGAACCGTTGGGAAAGACAAAGTTAATTCCGGTCTGCTCCGAACCGCTGGTA
The DNA here is from genome assembly GCA_964524955.1 of uncultured Planctomycetota bacterium. GTDB lineage: Bacteria > Planctomycetota > CAZGEP01 > CAZGEP01 > CAZGEP01 > CAZGEP01. The sequence continues at coordinate 33,899 of CAZGEP010000015.1, forward strand.
ATGGTAACCGGCGTTCCGCTGTCAAAGTCGGCAGCATTCTGATAGACCATCATGGCGTATCCATCACCATTTGCATTTATTATGTAATCACCGTCGGGAAGCCCTCCAAAGTGATAGGAACCGGAACTGTCGGAGGAGACATAATCCATATAGATATAGGAGTAAGAACCGGCTGATCCCTGACGGATATAAAGGTTGACATATCCATAATCCAGGGGGGTTGTTCCGTCCCCCTGATAAAGGTATCCGGAAATTGATCCGGATGCAAAGGAAAAGTTGATTCCTGTTGTGGCCTGGCCGTTCTGCACACTAATCATGGTACCGTCACTGAGGCTGTATACATTCTGATAGACCTGGGTCGTGAAGAAAAAGCTGGATCCCTGGGCCACATAGTCACCATTGGCCAGTCCCATTAGCTGGTAAAATCCATTGCTGTCGGTTTCCGCGTATCCCGCGGAAGCGTGATACGGATAATTTCCCGAACTGTCGTATTTGTATACTTCAACACGGGCGCAGTGAACCGGTGTGGTACCGTCGGATTCATACACGTATCCCTGAATCGATCCCGAAGGCAGTGAGAAATTCACGTCACTCGCGTACGGTGCTCCGGAAACGGGAATCACGGTGGCACTGTCAAAATCCGGAGCGTTCGGATAACTGAAGGAGGCGTTTCCATATTCCGACGGGTAGTAAACCTTGACCACATAATCTCCGTTATAGAGTCCGTCCTTATTGTAATAGCCGGTGTCGTCCGTATAGGTGCTGGTAACATAATTATATGAATACGCACCACTGCTGCCGGTTCGTTCATAAAAGGAAATACTTGCTCCATCCACTGGAGTGGAACCGTCATATCCGTACACATACCCGTGAACCGCTCCGCCCGGATAGGTAAAATTCACGTCACCGGCATATGCGCCGCCGGAAACGCTGATAATATCGGCATTATCATAATATTCGTGCTTGTTATTATATATAATGGTTACAGAACGGCCGAAGTTGGTTTCTACAACATAATCACCGTTCACCAGTCCGGTGACATTATAATACCCGCTTGCATCCGTATACACATAAACCGTTCTGTCGTATAAATAATCCGCAGAAGAGCCGGATCTCTGATAAACAGCCACATACCCGCTTTCAATGGGTGTTGAGCCGTCGGATTCGTACAGATATCCATGAATGGATCCAGCAGGAAAGGAGAAATCAATTCCGTTCACGATCTGCCCGCTCGAAACCGTGACTCCGGTTCCCTGGTCCAGAGCATAAACATTGGGATAGATAATAGACATATTGTTGTATGCCGAACCGTAGTCGGCTTTGACAAAATACTCTGTGTCCAGCAGACCGGTTATTTCGTAATGTCCGGCAGTATCGGTATACACGTAACTGCCCACCTGCGTGTGACTGGTTCCTGAAGCTCTGTACAGCCGAACCACCACGTTTTCCACTGCGGTCGTACCGTCGGAGTCATAGACGTTTCCGTTCACCGCTCCGGTGGGCAATGTAAAATTTACATCCGATGCATACGCAGCCCCGCCGGAGATCGCCAGTTCCGTGGACAGATCCCGGTCGTATGTATTGCCATACATAAACTGCGCAGATCCGTATGCGAATCCATATCGAACCTCTGCCACATACGTTCCGTCCACCAGTCCGCTGGCTTCAAAGTAACCGCTGGTATCCACATACGCCTGGGTAACATTTTTGTATAAATAGTAGGAACCGGCATCGGTCTTGCGGTAAATCGTGACGGTGGAGCCTGTGGCTGCTGTGGAACCGTCGGCATCATAGGTATATCCGTGTATGGAGCCCGTGGGATAAACCAGGTTCACGTCCGTGGAATATATTCCGCCACTGATGGGAATGGCCGTTCCCCCAGGATAATCAGCTGCATCTGGATAAACGATCTCGATGTTTCCGTAGGATCCTCCAAAATCTCCCTCCAGAATATAATCACCGTCTGGAAGGCCGATGAATTCATAGTAGCCGCTCAGATCCGCGTATACATACGTTATATAGTCATAGGAATACGAACCGGACGATCCGTTCCGTTTGTACAACCCAAGGTATGCGCCGGAGACTCCTGTGGTGCCGTCAGAATCGTATACGTATCCATGAAAACCGCCCAATGGAAGTGATACATCAATGTTACTCGAATACGGACCGGTCGTGACACTGATTTGGGTGCCGCCGGCAAGTGTGCCTGCGCTCGGATATACCACCGTTGCATAACTGTAGGAATAGCCGAAATCCACTTCCACCACGTAATCCCCGCTGATCAGACCGGCAACCTGATACATGCCGCTGGTATCGGTATTGGTATAGGCGACTTGAATGTACTCTCCGCCGGAATACGCATACACAATAACGGTTGCGCCGCTCACGCCAGTGGTTCCATCGGCTTCGTATACGTTTCCCTCGATGCTGCCTGTTGGATACGTGAAATTCGCGTCAGCGGAAGCAATGCCTCCGTTCACATTTATCAGGGTTCCGTAACTTTTATTGTGCGTGTTACCGTATACGAAGAATCCGTTCATGCCGGTAACAGAATGAAAATCCGCAACCAGAACATAGTCACCATCCGGCAAGCTCGTGAATTCATAGTAGCCGCTGGTGTCCGTGTTCTGACCGCTGACGTAACTGTGGGTAAATGGGTCGCTGGCGCCATAGTAATTACACTTCCGCTCATAGAGTGTCACATATGCACCGCTTACCGGGGTTGTGCCGTCGGAATTGTAAACCGTTCCCTTGACCACTCCGGTTCCGGACTGACCGTATGCCGCTCCCGAACAAAGTATCACAGCAAAAAGAATTACACATGAGATGCCAGAGAAAACCTTACGAATCATATTTTCCTTATCCATCCTTCATGACCTCCAAATGAATATAACAGTGGGGTTACTTGTGAGGGTTTTAACCTCATACATTTTCATCATAATCTTATTCTTCACAGGAGTAAAATCAAGCAGAAAACCCGAATCCTTCGATTGTGAAGAAGAACACATCTCTGCCCAATGCTCCGGGCGGGCTGATTTTTTTTCTTCTTGTCAAAACCGACCCATCGCATATACTCTTTCTTCTTTAACGGTCTTGGACGGTGTCGCGTGGAATTAAAAATCATAACATCCATTATTCAGATATCCGGCATCATTTTCATCGGATGGCTTGCCGGCTACCGGGGACATATAACGAAAGACCACCTGACATCCTGGAGCCGGGTGGTCGTGGACTATCTCTTTCCACTGCTGGCCTTTTACTCCATTACCCAGGGATTTAAACCATCGGACATTCAAACCCTCTGGCCTCTTCCGGCCATCGGATTCGGCATTATGGCGTTCGGCGGTATCTCCGGAATTCTATTCGGAAAATGCCTTCGCAGCAGCAGCAACGACCTGCGCAGGACCTTTCACCATATCTGTGCTGTCAACAACTACGGATTTCTGCCGATCATTATTGTTGCCAACCTGTGGAACGATCCAGGTGTTGCCAAACTCTTTCTGCTCAACCTTGGATCCAATATCGGATACTGGACCATTGGTGTGGGCATGCTGGGTAAATCCAGCGCTCGCGAGAAACTCAAAAACCTGTTTTCTCCATCCCTGATTGCAATTATTCTGGCGTTGATTCTGGCGTTTACGGGTCTGCAGGTTTACATCCCGGAAACCGTTATGAAAATCGCTCATACTGCAGGAAACATTTCCGTGCCCCTGATTCTGATCCTTGTGGGCGCCTCCATGTTTCCGTTCCCCAAGATTTCGCAGCCCTTTGATTTGGTCTTTCTAACGGTTCTCCGGCTGATCGTTCTGCCGCTTGTATGTGTGTTGATTCTGTTCATGCTTCCGATTGCTGAAGACGTGCGAGACGTGGCCCTGATTGTCTCCCTGATGCCTTCCTCGCTGAGCTCCACCGTCATGACCCGTCGATTCGGCGGAGATCCGGACTTTGCGGTTCAGACCGCGATCATCACCACCCTGTGCGCGATCATCACCGTACCGATCTGGATGTGGGTGATTCACTCCTTTATTTTTTCGTAACACAGCGGGGACCGCCACTGCACACGATTTGCGCAGCCGTGGAAAATGTTACGTTGCGGCATCAAACAGCGTACCAAGACGTTCCCGAAGCACACCAAGTGTATACGGTTTCTGAATAAACCCGTTCACACCTTTACCGGAAAATCTGGCGGATGTTTCCTGTTCCGTATATCCGCTGGACATAATTACAGCAACATCCGAAGACAGACGCCGAATTTCCCTGTAGGCCTCCTCTCCGGTCATCTCCGGCATAGTGATATCAAGAATAATCAGTGCAATCTCTTCTTTATTCTCCGTGAAAATGTCCACCGCCTGCCTTCCGTTTACCGCGGTTATAACCGTCAGGCCCAGCCGCTCAAGCATCCGTTTTCCCACTGACCGTACGGTTTCCTCATCATCGACCAGCAACACATTGCCGGAAAGAATAAATTCCTCCTCTTTTTCCCTGCCGATGTCGGTTGAATCTAATTCTACATCTTCAATTGCCGGAAAAAGGATCTTGAACGTTGTTCCCTTTCCCGGTTCGCTGTAGATGTTAATGGCACCTTTATGCCCCTGAATAATTCCAAGAACCGCGGCCATGCCCAGCCCGCGTCCGTCAAACTTGGTAGTAAAAAAAGGTTCAAAGAGATGTTCCCGGGTCTTACGGTCCATCCCGCACCCGGTGTCTGACACCTCCACATATACGTACAGCCCTGGCTTTAGATCCTTGGCATGAAGCGTTCGCGAGATGTAATCGTCGGTACACTCCATGGCTCCGGTGGAAATAGTAATCACCCCGCTTCGCTCACCAATGGCTTCAGACGCATTAATCACTATATTCATAACCGTCTGACGAATCTGAGTAGCATCCCCCCTGATCTGAGGAAGCTCTTTTTCCAGGCTCAAATTGAGGAGCACCTTTTTGGAAATGGATGTCTTGAGCAGATGAAGCATCTCCTCAACAAGACTGCCGATATCAATGGACTCGATCACAAAACTTCCGCGTCCGGAGTAAGCCAGCATCTGACGGCATAAATCCGCTGCACGATGTGATGCCTTCTCGATTTCCTGAATATTCTCACGCACCGGAGACATCTTGGGCAGCATATCCACGGCCAGATCCGCGTATCCCATGATCCCCATTAATATATTGTTGAAATCATGCGCGATTCCACCGGCAAGAACGCCCAGGCTCTCGAGTTTCTGGGTCTCCTGAATCTTTTTCTCCATCTTGAAGCGTTCTTCTTCCGCCTGTTTGAGCGATGTAATGTCGTGAATGGCGCCCTGAACAAAAACATCCTTAAAGGTTTCGTCCTCATAGCGCTGAATGCTTTCATATACCCAGCGAATCTCTCCGTCCTTTCGGTATATCCGGTATTCCCTTCTGGTAGAATACTCCGGATCCGCGAAAATTTTCTCCTTGCTGTCCAGTACGGAAAGGTCATCGGGATGAAGAATTTCGTTCCACTTGGGAGTTCCGGAAAGAAATTCCTTTTCTGTATATCCGGTAATTTCCTCAACAGCTCCATGAAAAAAAACCGGCACAAAATCCGTGGTTCCGCGAAACGCGATGCCATTGAAATTTTCCACAAAAGAGCGGTATCTGCCCTCTGACCGCTCCAGTTTTTTATATGCGGCCTTGAGCTCCGTAATATCCCGGATAAATGCCACCCGCGCGGCCATACCTTTATAGATAATCTTGCGTGCCTCCACCCGGATATCAATTATCCTGCCGTCCCGTCTGCGGGCCTGAACCTCATACGGCGTGGTGGATCCTGAAGTCATATACTTACGGATATCCGCGACAGAATTCTTTTCAGCCACCAGATCAACCAGGTTCAAGCCGATCAGCTCATCCAGCTTATACCCGAAGATTCTACCGATGGCCTTGTTTCCATCAATCATCACACCGTTTTCATGAATCAGGATGCCTTCCAGGCTCAGCTCGGAAAGATACCGAAAACGCTCCTCCGATTCCTTGAGCGCTTTTTCAGCAGTCTTTTGCCCGGTGATGTCCTTGACATACTCAATCACGCCGGTAATATTGCCCAGAACATCCTTGCGGGGAAAGGCAGAGAGTTCAATCCAGCCGGTAGGATTCTCTTTCGAAGGATACGGAACCGTTTCCGTAAAGACCGCTCCCTGTTCAAGCGCTTTGACAGAGGGACACCACGGACAGACCGAATCTCTCTTCTGGTAGACCGCATAACATTTCTTCCCTTGAAGAGGCATGGAATCCGAATACATTCTCTCCATCCATTTATTGGTGCGAACAATCGTCAGCTCCGGATCCAGAATGCTGATGCCGTCCTGAATCGCGTCAAAGGAATTGGACAGCTGCTGCTCACTTTCCCTGATCTGCTCCTGAAGCCTGTATTCCTCGGTAACATCACGGAAAACCATGACCACTGCAATGATCATATCCCGGCTGTCCCGTACCGGTGCGCCGCTGTCCGCAATCTGGTATTCGTGCCCATCCCTGGAAATCAGCATGGTATGGTTGGCCAACCCCACGACCTTGCCCTTGCGGATTACCTTTTCCACCGGACTCTCACAGTCTTCCCGGGTCTTTGAATTGACAATATGAAAGACTTCGGTTACGGGTCTTCCCACAGCGTCGCTGGCAGAATACCCGGTCAGCTTCTCAGCCACCGGATTGATCCGCTGAACAACTCCCTGTGTGTCTGCGACAATCACACCATCTCCAATGGAATCCAGTGTTACCCGCAACTTGTCGGCAACACGCCTTTCACGATTGAGCAGGTACAGGATAACCAGGGACACCGGCAGCGGCCACAGGGACACAACACACCGTGTGAACAGATGATGCAAATTGTTTATTTCCAGAAAAACTTCCCAGAATTGCTGTCCGGTATGATTATAGTAGAAATAATGCAGCGCACTGTCTACGGTCCATAACCCCAACGCAACCAGCACAGCCCAAAACAAAATGATTCGACCAATCGGTTTGTTTAAATCTGCATCCGACTGCCGAATATCCTTCTTTTCCATTTAACATCCCCTTCAAGCCTGAGAACAGAATATCAAGTCCAAGCACTCATATTCCAATATCCCTCAAGACTGTATAAGTATATAGAACAAAACACAGCGTGTCAAGGCAAAACAAAAAAGGAATGATACCGTATCAGGAAAGCGTATAAGCAGAAGACAGATGGAATCGATGTCGGATTCAGAACCTGAATCCAATGGTCAGGGTCAGGCTGATATTGGTCAAGTCGGCTTCACCAGCCTTGATGGTGGTTGACGGATTTCGCAGATACACACTCGACTTGGCGGTATTGTATTCCAGATTGAGGCGCAGAAGTCCTGTAGACCAGATATAATAATCCAGGCCCACAGAACCGACCATCCCCCAACTGTTTCGCATATCAATGTATCCGCTTACATTCTCAAGCGCGGTTTCCAGATCTCCTCCGGCATTGAAATCTCTGATAACATGATACATATACCCGCCCCCGCAGTGAACCGCCATCCGGTAATCATCCACATCTGTGCGGAAAAACTGCTTTTCAATCACTACCTTCTGACCAATGGAAAAACACCGGGTATACCCCTCCACCTCTTCAGCATCTGCTTTGAAAAACGTCGCAGCATTCTCAATGCCGATCATACTGATGGGTCCCAGATCCTTTTTGATCGGGATCGTGAAAAAGATATTTCCACCGATCGTATTTTTAAATGACAAATAGGAATCCTCGGTAAATGAAATATATCTCGGCCCCACACCAAAGCGACCACCGATATTTTCATTACATGGTGCTGACTGAATAAACAGGGAAAGCGAAACCAGGAGTGCGATCAAAAATAGTTTGGACTTCATTTTCTCTCTTTCAGAAGTAAGTGAAAAAGATTACCGTAAGAGTATAAAATTATATCTTTAATGATAATAAGTCAAGCAAAATATAATCCGAGGCTTTCAAATTTTTCTTGCATTCAGCAACACTTTCCGGATAATATCAGCCCTCATTAATTACGGTGACCATAGCTCAGTTGGTTAGAGCGCCTGACTGTGGCTCAGGAGGTCGAGGGTTCGAATCCCTCTGGTCACCCCAGCTAAATCAACCGTCAAGCCTTTATTCATGCGGGTTTGACGGTTTTTTTATCTCCTGTCGCCAACATTCAAAAAAGACTGGTTTCCCCAAAAACACCCCGAAAATACCATATTTTGACCATACATTGGTCACAATATGGTCACAATCGCGAAAACAATGAGAAACCAGTGTTTAAGCGGAATCAACGTCAAATACAGGTAAATTATCGGCCAATTTACGTTGCCTGGCCGGTGAATCGTGGTCATAAATGGCAGTTGTAGTTGATGAAGTGTGTCCAAGCTCCTTCTCTGTACCTGTTCAACTTGGACGGTCCCTGAATCCCTCAAAAGCGTTGTGAAACTGTGTCTCAGGCTGTGTGTACAGATGTCCGGCCTTCCAATCTGAGAGCCTATCTTCTTAACAGTACGCCGAACATTGTCTCGGTTAAAGGGCCTTCCTTCGCGGTTAAGAAATACATAACCAAAAGGATCCGCGTTCTCAGGCTTCATCCGATTAAGCATAACACAGAGATCTGTACTAAGGCCGATAGTCCGCGGCTTGCGTGTCTTTGTATCCTCTGCCCGCAAGCGGAATTCTCCACCGTCCAGATCGATCTTCTGCCAGGTCGCAAGAGCAGCCTCTGAAAATCTGCATCCGGTCTTCATCAGGAATAAAAGCAATTTCCCGCATGAATACCCTTGAGCGATTCTGCCGAATCCGACAAACTCGCTCCTGGAAAGCGGCTCTCTTGTCTTCTGTCGGTGTTTGATCTTCGGTACGTTCTCAAGCGGGTTTTTTTCGATCTCTGTCATCCTGACTGCATGAGAAAAAGCTGCGCTTGTCTCAATCTGAATTAACTCAGCAGTCCGCCTGGTATCCATGCTGTTTAACCAGTTCAAAAAATCGCTTGCGCTGAACTCAGAAATGGGCTTATCACCGAAATGGGCTACAACACGATGAAGATAGTCTTCGATAAACCCCAAATGACGCGGTGTAACCTCTGTCTTCTTGAAGTCTATATAGCTATCAAAGAGCACTTGAATTGACGGATCTTTCTTCGTCAATCCCAATTCACCCCGGGCAATGGCAAGCCAGTATTCTTTGACCACTTGAATGGCTTCTTTTCTGGCCTCCTTGGGCAGTTTCAGGCTCTGGTTATAACGTTTTCCACCTACCATTGCCTGAAAATACCAAACGTTGCCTCGGAGTTTAAGTCCAGCTGGTAGTATAGTCATTTTGTTCTCCAATCCAGCCGGAATCCGTATCCGTACTGTAAATAATAGTCTCATCTATCATATTGTCAATATCCATTCGCATGCTGTATCGCTCTCGTTCTAAGATTATCATCTTTTCTTTGTTGTTTTTTATTCCTTACATCTTCCCAAAAATCAAAAAACTCTTTCCGGTTCCAAGAGTCATGACCATACTGGGTAACCAATCTTCTAAGGCGCTTCTTTAAAGTAGCTTCAGCAAGGCCGGTAACCTGAAGCGCCTCTTCCAAACCTATATATTCTGCTTCTATGCCGCTATCCTTACGTAGCTCTGCTGCAATCTGCTTTGCCAGAGCTTTCCGCTCCGCGTTCGCTCTCGCGTTATGCATCTTCGCCGCTGTTGCAAATGCAGAGTCAGCAGCATAGTAAAAATACCTATTATCTGTCATCTGTAACCTCCTTATCAAGCTGTTATTGCTGGTGCATAAAACTCAGCATCTATACTTTTCGTTATAAACGTAATATTTGGTGTAAACATCTTCGCCTGTGGCAATTGTGAGTATACGCATACTTTACAATCGTACCTGTTAATACGAGCTAGCCCAACAGCCTGCAACAATTCAGCCTCTGTAAACTGTAAATCAACCGTGCGCAAATGGGGATTTCTGTATGTCCAATAGTTTGAAACAAGGTATCCATTGATCGATACATCCATCTTAATACGCGTCGCCATGGGAATATTATGATTAGACGTTACATGGGCGATGAGTGCGACTACTTCGTCCGGTTGCCGCGGTGTCCCCAAAACATTGAGGTCTTTGCCGGAAAGCAGATTGAACCCTGACGTTGACCCGAACCATGCGGAACCTTCGTCCCTGTGTAGTTGATCAGCAGATTGAGAATTAATACTGTCAGTATATTTTTTGTACGTGATAGTATATACGTCTGACTCTTTAAGCTGACTGATTATTTTATCTGCCGTGCGGTTCCTTCTATCAGCTGGATCACTATAAATATTCGCCATCCGTGAAAGAGAAAAGGATCTCTGAATATCCTGTTGGAGTAATCCTTTGTGTTCAACTTGTCCAGCCTCAAGCCAAATAAGCCTGTTTCCAAATAACAACCTGGCAAAATCCTCCCGCAGTGTAGCTGACATAATTATTATCTTCTTGCTTGCTGGAAGTTTTTTGTATTTGACTGCGTATATAATTCCGTTTTCAGGCGCCTCCTCTGTGACACTGTAAATATAATGTGTGCAGCCAATGAGATCGGCAGGAGAAAGCTCGGAATCCCTGTTTTGATGATGATCCACAATGACGTCTGATAGTGATTGATTTAACTTGATTTCATTTTCACGCATCTCTCCAGGCAACATACACATTTCTGACAAATTACTTCTGGTTTCTTCATCTTTGATATACCTCTCAAAATCCACAAGGTCCCGATGCGGGACAGCAACAACACTTAACAGGGTATTTGTTGGATCCTCATCGATTATGATTGTATCGGTATCTGTTGGTGTTGTGAGAATTTTTGCGTGAGTAGTAATGCATGTACCAGTAAGGATCTTCTGGTTCTGCTCCTTGTATTCCTCCCATCCATCATACTGGGAGCCAATCCGGTCTGCGTCATCAATCATGCCCATCCTTTGCAGTCTGAATATAATTTTCTGCACCGTATCAGGAATGCCAAGTCTCAGATTGTTTGACCTTACCCCGCCGCATTAATCCCGCATAATTTG